>NZ_JBFRTD010000031.1:85816-98640 GCF_041473955.1 Vibrio sp. 10N.222.54.E6
TTTGCTTATTTGCTTATTTGGCGTTTCTAACTTCCGTGTCCAAACCAATACAAAGCAATTAGACCTTACGAGCAATTGGTTAGGTGCTCGTAAGGCGAGCGATAAGGCCATGCGTCATACCAATCACACGCTTCATATTAGTTAAAAGCGTTGAGGTCTTGTCTGATTTTTCTAATTAATGCGATGGATTGGGGGTTATCACCATGAACACAAATGGTATCGGCTTCAATAGGCAGTCTTTCACCTTCAATGGTCGTGACTGAACCGTAGTTAATGATTTGCATGACTTGGTTGTAGATGTCGTCTTGGTTGACGTAAACCGAGCCTTTTTGAGTTCGCGGCGATAACTGCCCATTATTCAAGTATGCACGGTCGGCAAACGCTTCAAACAAGAGGGGTAAGTCATGATCGTCAGCAATATCTAGATACTGTTGATTGTCTGATGAAGAGAGAATCATCAAGGGGATGTTAAATTCAGCGACGGCTTGGGCAACGGCATTAAACACATCAATGTTCGCCATCATATCGTTGTAAAGGGCGCCATGAGGTTTCACATAGCCAACAGAGGTGTGGTGATAGCGGCACAGCGCTTGTAGTGCACCGACTTGATAACAAACTAGCTCACTGATCTCGTCCATGGTATGAGGAATAGAACGGCGACCAAACCCAACTAAATCTTGATAACCAGGGTGGGCACCAATTTGGGTGTGATAGTACTGCGCCAGTTTTATGGTCTTAGACATAACGTGCGGATCAGACGCGTGAAAGCCACAAGCGATGTTTGCCATATCGACCCATTCCATGACCGACTCGTCATCGCCCATCTTCCAATTGCCGAAACTTTCTCCCATGTCGCAATTAAGCAAAATCTTCGTTGTCACGTGGTGCTAACCCTTTACGTTGAGGTGAGTAATGACGGTCTTATAAATACCATAAATAAACAGTGACCTAACTCAAATTTTCGACACCAAGAACTGCATTTACTATGAGGTCACGGCATGTATCAAACCCGCTAAAGAATGGATTGTGAAAAATGCTTCCTTTCATCAATGACGTATAGAAACTATGGTTAAAGATAATTGAAAAACAAGTGTTCGACAAACAGCGCTTCATCTATTTTGTTTCCGGTTTAGGGAGCAAACGTAAGGTGATGAATCATATGGCGACATTGATGTAATTCTGAAGGTTGGCGCTGAGGTGTACGTCTAAGTGAAATTCAAGGTAAAGGTCAGTTTTCGTTCTCTCGTGCGGTGTATCTGCCATAGGCGTTTGTGACTCAACCCTAAGCTGTTGTATCATAAGAGGTAGGTTGAGTGTTTTTAATTAAAAGGTCCGCTAAACATGAATGTTTTAGTTACAGGTGGCATGGGCTACATTGGTAGCCACACAAGTATCCAGATGATTAACGCAGGTATGACACCTGTACTTTTCGATAACTTGTATAACAGTAAACCAAGCGTTTTAGAACGTATCGAAAAAGTATCTGGCGTTCGTCCTGATTTCATTGAAGGTGATATTCGTGATAAAGCGCTTTTAACTGAAACCATGAAGCAACACAATATTGAAGCTGTTATTCATTTTGCGGGCCTGAAAGCGGTTGGCGAATCTGTTACCAAACCTCTCGAATACTACGATAACAATGTAAATGGCACGTTAGTCCTTGTCGATGCAATGCGTGACGCTGACGTAAAAATATTAGTATTCAGCTCTTCAGCAACGGTTTATGGCGATCCTGCTAGTGTTCCTATCACAGAAGATTTTCCCACAAGCGCAACCAATCCTTACGGTCGTAGCAAGCTCATGGTTGAAGAGTGCTTAACTGACTTCCAAAAGGCTAACCCCGATTGGAGCATTACGTTATTACGTTACTTTAACCCCGTAGGTTCACACCCAAGTGGTGAACTCGGTGAAGACCCAAGTGGTATTCCAAACAACCTAATGCCATTTGTATCTCAAGTTGCAGTTGGCCGACGTGAATTCCTATCTGTATTTGGTAGTGATTACCCAACAAAGGATGGCACTGGTGTTCGTGATTACATCCACGTTATGGATCTGTCTGATGGACACATTGCAGCACTTGAGAAAGTAGGGCGTAAAGACGGTCTTCACATCTATAATCTGGGTACTGGCAACGGTTCAAGTGTATTAGATATGGTTAAAGCCTTCGAGAAAGCGAGCGGTCAAGCGATACCTTATAAACTCGTTGAGCGCCGTCTAGGAGATATCGCAGAGTGTTGGGCCGACCCAGCGAAAGCTCAGAAAGAACTGGGGTGGAATGCGACACGCACATTGGCTGAAATGACTGAAGATACATGGCGCTGGCAATCAACAAATCCTGATGGTTTCCCTGGTTGATTGAGTGATTTCATGAATAGTTAACGTACAAAAAGATGCTCTAGGGCATCTTTTTTGATCTAAATCGAATAAAAAGTGATTTGGTGGTTAAAAAGTATCATTCTGTATCGGTTGTTGTTATCATGCTCGCGAATTATATGTTTAATGTTAATTTTCTTTGGAGTTAATCATGGAACTAGGCCTAATCATCACTTTCATCATTGCTGCAGCAGTAATGGTAAAGAAAGAAATGGCAGAGAAATAATTTCACTTTACCCCTTTTTGATACAACTTTTAGTGAAATAACAAAAGCCAGCTTATCGTAAGCTGGCTTTTTAGTTTCTACAGTATTTTTTTGTATGGCTTTATTCTGGAACGACCTAGATCTTTAATGACCTAGGCCTTTAATAAACTTAGCTCTACAACGAACTAGATTTCTAACCAGTTAGAACTCGTAGTTTGCAGATATACCCCAGTTACGACCCGGTTGAGACTTAATATCGGTGTTGAACTTAGAATCGTGCCCACGGCCTGACATGTCATTGTACAGCCAATATTTTTTGTCTAATGCGTTGAATAGACCCGCTCGCAAGGTTAAATCCGTGACAGGGCGGTAATAAGCAGTCAAATCAACAACTGTGTATCCAGCCACGTTTACGTTGTCATCAGAGTTCCACTCATCTTTCGCAGCAACCATCTTAACATTTAAAGCTGAACCGAAAGTCTCGCGTTCGATACCAAGACCTAGCGTACCCGTTAGTGGTGCTACTGAATCAATGGATTTACCTGTAGATTTATCTTCACCATCAGCATAAGCGACAGCTAAACGAGTGTAGGTTCCAAATGGTGCGTCTAACAGGGTGTCAAGATTAATCGTTGACGAAAGCTCTGCACCATAGATAGTCACTTTATCTAAGTTCTCTTTGGTGTATACGTCTTTACCGCCTTGTTTACCCGATTTCGTCTGGTTAATGAAATCAGAGTAATCTGTGTAGAAAGTGCTTAGTTCAAAGCGAGCATGTTCATTATTGCCACGAAGGCCAAGCTCGTAAGAGATACTTCTTTCTGCTTTCAAGTTAGGGTTAGCTTCAATGATGGCACCTCGAGTGTAGAAGTAGTAGAGGTCGTAAACTGAAGGTGCTTTAAACCCTTGCCCAACTTGACCAAATACCGATAGGTTGTCATTGATGTGGTAAACTGAACCTAGCTTAGCTGTGACGGCGTCATCTTTATTCTTCTCGTATTGAGTCTTGTAGCCTTCATCCGTTGATGGGTCAGCAACAAATGAGTCATAACGAAGACCGCCAGTTACAATCAACTTGTCTTCCATGAAAAATGCTTGGTCTTGAACAAACACACCCCATTGCGTTATTTCTGCATCAGGTATACCAGTGCTACCCGGTGTAACAGTGCCTCGATCAAATTTATGGTCGTAGTTTTCTAGTTCAAAGTCATTCTGCAGGTAGGTGAAACCATATGTGAACTCGTGATCCGCACCATCAATATTCACTAGCTTAGAAAGCTGTGTATCAACTTGCATGTTTACATCAGAAGCATCACGCTCACGAAGTCGACGTCCGTTGAAGCGAGTTGTATCGTAGTTTTTATTCAGAGTACTTGAGTCTTGGTAACTTAGAGACCAGTCTAAAGAGTCAGCAATTGAAGAGCTTAGCTTAAGCTGTTGTTCCAATGTTGCACGAAAACGTTTGTTGGTGTCTTTGTTGTAATTATCAGTATATACAAAGCCCGGCATAAGCTGATAGCCATTGTAGTTTAGCTCATCTTCATCATATTGACGTTGGTAATGCTCAACCGTAATACCAACCTTATTTGAATCTGATACATTGTAGAATGCTTTGGCTAGGATATTACTTAATTCCGTATCTGCTGGGTTCTCTGCACCACGATCTGGACCTTGAACTTCGCTTCCTGATGAATGAGTTTCTGTCTCGTGGCCTTGAGCGTATGTCGCCATAACGATCGTTTCTAACTTATCTTTACGCATCGCCCAAGAAACTGTGTTCTTGAACTGTTCATCTGCAGATGTATAGGTAGATTTGATGCCAAAACGGTTTTCATCCCCGTCAGTTCTAAGCATATCCTCTGGATTTTTAGTTCTTAGCAGTACTGCACCACCAATGGCATCTGAACCGTAAAGCGTAGAAGCAGGGCCTTTATTCACCTCTATGACACTTAATGTATCGACTTCGATCGCATTCGAATATTTACGTTGCTCAGAAGCGCCAGGGTTATATGGTGTAGGTTGTTGAACTCCATCTACCATAAGTTTAACGCGATCACCTTCAACACCGCGGATGTTAAAGCCTGAAATACCAAAACGGCCACCGCCTTGAGCTTCTACTCCTGGCGTGTATTGAAGAGCTTGCTTTATGTCGCTAGACATTTGATTATCTATATCTTTTGCAGATACAGACTCAATTGAGCTTGAAACGTCTTCTTTGTTTTGTTCAGTACGCGTTGCTGATACAACAACCTCGTCAAATAGGGCATAATCTTCAGCAAAGGCTGATGTTGATGAAAGCGCTAAAACGATTGAAGCAGAGAGTAGGGATTGCTTATACATCTGATAGTTACCTTAGTTCCATAATATCATCTTGATTTGCGAAAGATGATATTGGATCTAAATGATAATTACTATTATTTGCATTTAAATAATTTTCAATATTATCAACTAATTCATAATTAGCGTCATTAAACACATGTATTAAAAAGAGTTTTTCAGTTCCATTCACTACGTGAATGCTTCTCTTTTTGTGATTAAGATCTCACTTACAAAGTAGGAAAGTTATGCATAGCCCAATAACACTTGAAGCCTTACACATATTAGATGCCATTGATCGTCGTGGAAGCTTCGCGGCAGCGGCTAATGAAATGGACCGAGCACCTTCTTCATTGAGTTATCAAATCCAGAAGCTAGAACAAGACTTAGATATTATGATTTTTGATCGCTCAGGCCACCGTGCAAATTTCACGGAAGCGGGGCAGTTAATATTAGAGCAAGGAAGGATCATTCTTGGTGCCACTGAACAGCTCGTTAATGACGCGAGTATTCTTGCCAATGGCTGGGAGTTGGATTTAACGATTGCCTTTGATGGCATTATTCCGATTGCTAATTTCTTCCCATTAGTCGATGAACTCGGAAAAATAAGTAAAACTAGGGTTCGATTACAAGAAGAGATTCTAGCTGGATGTTGGGAATCTCTTTCAGACGGCCGAGCTGATTTATTGGTGTGCCCAAAGGTTGACACCATACCAAACGATATGAAAAGTGACATTATCGGTAAGATGGAAATGGTATGGGTTGCAGCATCAAATCACTACGTTCATAAGCGTTCTGGTGATTTCGACCAAAAGGCGAGAGAAAGTTACAGGGTTATCGCAATTGCAGATACAGCGCGTGACCAACCTGCATTAAGCATCAATATTCTAGAAAAGCAGCCACGTTTAACCGTAACAAGCTTCCCAGCCAAGGTAGAGGCTCTAACTGCAGGGTTAGGGATCGGCACCTTACCGAATAGTGTAGCTAAACCTTTGATTGAATCTGGCGTTCTACAACAGATTTCGGGTACCGAACCACAGCTTATCGACATCGTAATGGCTTGGCGACGTAACAAAATGGGCGACGCCAAGTCTTGGTGTATTCAACACCTAAAAAAAACATGGGCGTTAAAGTAACGGCAACACCATATCTGCAGTGCCGTCTTCAAAACTGATATCTAGCTCGAAGCCCAACTTCTGGGCTAGTGTCAGCATCCCTCGGTTGGTCGGCATCGTCATACCCGACATCTGCTTGGTCTGCTTTGTACGACAGTAGTCAATAACCTTAGTCATCAAAATGCGACCTAATCCGACGCCTTTCAGATCGGAACGTATCAGAATAGCAAACTCTGCATCGGTGTTCTCTGGGTTAATCAGCGCTCTCGATACGCCAATAATCGCGGGTACGCCTTGTTCCTTTCGAACGACCACAAATGCAATTTCTCTATCAAAGTCAATCTGAGTAAAGTTAGCCAACGCCTCATGATTGAATTCACCCACATCACTAAAGAAACGCTTGTAAAGGTCTTCTTTGGATACACGATGAATAAAATCAGCATGAAGCGGCTCGTCTTCAGGAAGGATCGGGCGTAACAACACCTCAGTGCCGTCCTTAAGTACGATATTCTCTTCCAATTCGACTGGATAAGGGCGAATCGCAAGACGTTCTTGAGGATCGCCTTGGTATGCTTTCAAGATGATATCGGCATCTAATATCGTGAACTTGTCTCCGTTGGCCAGTACTGGATGGATATCCAAATCATGTATTTCAGGGCAATCTACTACCATCTGAGATATACGCACCAACAATTCAGAGAGACCTTCAATATCAATCGGGTTAGGTAGTTTTTGCAGACGAATCTTGCCGCTTTTTATCGCTCGAATGATCAAGTAACGCGCCAGTGTCATATTGAGTGGTGGAAAGGCTGCAGCAGCGTCAATGGATTCATCCCATTCAGAACCTCCTTGACCAAGTAAAATGATAGGACCAAAGGTTTCGTCCGTTGTCACTTTTACACGTAGCTCCTGCCCGCCGGCGAGTTTGGCCATTCCTTGAATTAACAAGCCATGAATATGCGCAGTAGGGAACGACAGTTGAGAGCGATCGAGAATCGCCTGAGCCGCATTGGCGACTTCATTGCTGTTTCTTAAATTAAGCATGACTCCTTGCACGTCCGACTTATGTGCAATGTCTGGCGAACGTAGTTTAACTGCGACTGGGTAACCAATCGTTTCGGCAATATGTACCGCTTCACTTGGGTCAGAAGCTATCCAAGTTGGTAATACATCTAGGTTGAAGTGCTTGAAAAATTGGCTATTTTGATGCGTATCAAGGCTAACTGTGTCTTTATCCAGTAGTTGTCGTTCTATCCAATTTTTTGCATCTGCTAGATCTTCAATATGGACTTTTTCTGCCGTGGTTGGCGTTTCCATTAACTGACGTTGGTTACGTCTGTACTCGACCAAGTGCATGAATGCGACTACTGAACTTTCAGGTGTTCGATAGGTTGGGAAACCCGCTTCGGTAAACAACTTTCGTGCTGGCTTTGCTGTTAGCTCACCAGACCAATTCGTTAGAATGTTAAATCGCTTGTGGCGAGGATGCTTTTTAATGGCTTCAATAATTCGTTCAGCTGTTTTAGCTGAATGTGCGATCGCAGAAGGGCTGTGCATGATAAGAATCGCATCCGCTTCATCACCATCTAACAAGATGTTTATCGTATCGATATAACGTTGCTCACCGGCGTCACCAACAATATCGATTGGATTACTCTGAGACCAACTCAATGGCAAAACCTTATTGAGTTTCTCTAGCGTATCTTCAGAAAACTCGGCAAGTTTACCACCACGGTCAAAAAGGGTATCCACCGCCATGATCGCTGGGCCGCCCCCATTGGTCACAATAGCCAAGCGCTCTCCACGTAGTGGTACTGAATGAGTCAGAGTCTCTACCGCTGCAAACAGTTCATGTAAGTTCTTAACTCGCAACATGCCGCTGCGTCGGATCGCTGAGTCATAGATAATATCTAACGTATCGGCACCGCCAGTATGTAGCATGGCCGCCGCCCGGCCTTTAGCGGTTCGCCCGCCTTTTAACACTAGAATTCGTCTATTACGTGACGCAGCACGCGCAGCAGAGATAAAGCGCCTCGCATCTTTAATACTATCAACATAAAGCAATATTGCTTCGGTGTGAGAGTCGGTACTCAGATAATCCAACAGCTCTGAGAATTCTATGTCACTGCCATTACCTATCGAGATAAACGCCGAGAAGCCGATCTCTTTATCGTTCGCCCAATCTAGAATCGTTGTACACACTGCAGCGGATTGAGAAACAAAGGCGATTTTACCTGGCAGCGCCGTCACCGGAGAAAAAGAGGCATTCAAATTTAACCACGGGACAATAACTCCCAAGCTATTGGAACCAAGTACCCGAATATTGTTTGCTTTGGCTATTGCAATACATCTCTCATCAAACGTTTCACCGCTATCACTTTGCTGTTGCATGTCGGAGGAGAGCACAATGACGGAAGCGATGCCTTTCTCGGCCAACTCTTCAAAAATAGCCACATTGCGTGTCGCATTAGTGCACAAAATAGCAAGGTCAGGCACGATAGGTAGCGACAAGATGTTTTTGTAAGAGAGGACGCCTGCGACAGAATCGTATTTTGGTGTTACCGGCATCACCGCACCTTTAAAATCCCCGTGTAACAGATTGTTCATGACGATATATCCTGCACGCGTTTCTCGTTGAGATGCACCAACAACAGCGATTGAACGGGGTTTAAGTAGGGGATCAAGATGATTCATAGACATATCCTAGCAATGCACGTAAGTTCATCGTAACTTACTTTTCATTCACGGGTTGATGGCAAATTCACCGAATTAAGATGAATAAGCAGACACTGCATAAAGTTTGTGAAATAGGTCACCCACTAATGGTGTATAATCTCAAAGTTAACTTGATTCTAAACCGACGTATCGGCATGATTTATAGTAATTATTATTAAGGATATAGAGCTTTCCATGAAAAAACTTGCAATTGTGACTTTGCCACTGCTCTTGGCTGCATGTGTATCTGACAACTACGTTACCAATGTAACGTCAGATAGCTATCAAGAAGAGTTCAAAACGGCTAAAGTTGAAGCTCCAGTTGTATCTCAATCTGAGCAGACTGCCGTTGTTGAAGAGAACGTGGTCAACGTTGTCAGAACCACACCTGTAGAACAAA
This sequence comes from Vibrio sp. 10N.222.54.E6, assembly GCF_041473955.1. Taxonomy (NCBI): domain Bacteria; kingdom Pseudomonadati; phylum Pseudomonadota; class Gammaproteobacteria; order Vibrionales; family Vibrionaceae; genus Vibrio; species Vibrio sp. 10N.222.54.E6. Next base: position 94,941 of record NZ_JBFRTD010000031.1, read on the forward strand.
AAATCACTCACACGACTAGAGCTAAGCCGGTTGCAACAATTACAGCTCCAACCAAGAAGCAACAAGACATGAACCAACGCTTTGGTTACACAGTTCAAGTTGTTGCTGTTGGCAGCCAAGCCAAAGTCGATTCTTTTGTAAAAATGCTACCAACCACTTCCCAGCCAATTTGGGAAAACTACAAAATGGTTAACGGCACGAAGTGGTTCACTGTACTTTACGGTGACTACGCGACACGCTTAGACGCTAAAAAGGCGATTTCATCTTTGCCGAGCAGTTTTCAAAACTTAAAGCCATTCGTTAAGAGCATTGATGATATCAAGAACTCTGAATACCCAACGCTTAACAAGTTAAACTAAGTTTTAAATCATAAAGAAGGAGCAAATGCTCCTTCTTTTGTTTTATGACGGTTAGTTTTGTTTAATAGTTAATCGCTCACTCCTTAGATGACGATTTTAGCATTCAAAACACTGTACCTATTTCGACTTTTGTTTATCATTGAAGTCAGTATTCCTAGTTTCAAGGACCGAATTTACCCATGAACACCACAAACATCCTTCTACTTTGCGGCGGTGGATCTTCAGAGCATGAAGTGTCGATCGTTTCAGCCAATTACCTTTTTGAACAACTTAATAGCGTTGCAGATTTTAACGTTGTGAGAGTTGAAATTAAAAACGAAGGCTGGTGTCTTGATTCTGGTGAGTTGGTTTATCTTGATATTAACGATCAAACCTTACGTGGCGACAACTTAGAATCAAAAGTCGATTTCATTGTTCCATGTATTCATGGTTTCCCGGGCGAAACAGGTGACATTCAATCACTGTTTGAAATGGCTAAGATTCCGTACCTAGGTTGTGGTTCTGAAGCAAGCAACAACAGCTTCAATAAAATCACATCAAAACTTTGGTACGACGCTCTGGGTATCCCAAATACGCCTTATCTGTTCTTATCCGACAACACTGAACTAGCTCATGCACAGGCGACACAAGCCTTTGAAAGTTGGGGGAAAGTGTTCGTCAAAGCGGCTCGTCAGGGATCTTCCGTTGGCTGTTACCAAGTCAATCAAGCAGAAGAATTAAGCGGAGCAATCAACAAGGCATTTACCTTCTCTGATCAAGTGCTTATTGAGAAATCCGTGGTGCCAAGAGAGCTAGAAGTTGCCGCTTATGAAATCGATGGCGAGCTACAGATAAGCAAGCCAGGCGAGGTGATTGCACCTAATGGCGCATTTTACTCTTACGAAGAGAAGTACAGTGCAGACAGCCACTCAATTACTGAAGTTGAAGCAACTAACTTAACCGATGAACAGCGTGAATTGATTGCAGACAGCGCCCGCAAGGTATTCACGCAGATGAAGCTTCGTCACTTGTCTCGTATCGATTTCTTCTTAACACAAGACAATGAGATCTACCTGAACGAAGTGAATACCTTCCCAGGTATGACGCCAATTTCCATGTTCCCAAAAATGGTTGAACATGACGGCCACAAATTCAGCCAGTTCTTAGAAAACTGCGTGAGAACAAGCATTTTTTAGTTCACCCAAAATATCTTAGCCGTTTTATATAACTCATTAGATAACAAATAGCGCCTTGAGCTTATCTACCAAGGCGCTATTTGTTTTTAAGTCGGAAGCTTTTGGTTTGCAAAGTCAGTTGATTGACTTAACAATCTGCCTATAAAAAACCGTAGATAAACAAGCCGCCTCTTAACAAAGCCATCAGCTCATTGCCAAGGGATTAGTGCTTTAAACTTCATCTTCTCACTCTCAGAGGTACCCGAATAACCCACATATTGCGCAGGCATTGCAGGGCTGAGCCAACGACCAAAATCTTGAATTTCTCTCACCTTAAGGCCTTGTTTCGATAGTTCTTGTGCGGCACCTACACGAATAGAGTTCCCGGAGAAATGGTGGTTGTCAGCCAATTGAAGTAAGTCACTTGCTCTTCTCAATATTCTGTAGATCGACGAATCATCTAAAGCTTGCAGACTGATATTTTCATGTTTATCTATCGCACGAAATACAGGCAACTCGTCTTGTGTTCCGGTAAACGAAAACCAACGCTCAAGTGCGGCGCTTGCTACTCGCGATAGCCTATACACTGAACCTTTTATTGTAATCTGGTAGTCATTCTCAACGCTCTCCACATTATCCATCGACAACGCCTTTAGTTCAGACCGCTTTAAAGCACACTCGAACATCACATTATAAATCGCGATATCTCTGATCTCTTTTAAGCTCGATTTCTCATGGGAAAGTAACGTGTTTAACTCTGTGAGGTGTGCGGATGTCATGGCATTGGTTTGTTTAGCGTCGCCAGCCATTCGAGATTGCAAGTGGAGCAGGGTAAAACGAACTTGCCTATGCTTGATTGGGTTAGCAAAGCTCAACACAGTATGCAACAAGCTAAGTGTTGCAGTGTAACGTTTCAAAGACGCGAATTTTCTTTCACTGGATTCAGTCTCAAGAAAACGCCGAACAGCAGTGATGGATGCTGGAAGTGTGTTAATACGATTTTTAGTACAGAACGCATGGTAGCGATTCCAATCACTGTAGATACCCAACAAGGAGTTTCGAGAGTACTGATATCCTGTTAACTCATCTATAATTTCAATTGTCGCGTGGCTGTTTAATTTTTCAACAAATGAATTAATTATCACAGAGTCCGATAAATTAGGGACTTTTTTTCTCAAATTACCGTACCTCAACAGGTGTTTTTGCCATATTATGCTTGATATCATTAGAAGTATACTTATGATTAACGTAATGAAAACAAAACGATGATCAATGGATATGGCAAATTCAGTTTACCGAGGCGTTCCTCTACAATCAGCGGATGCAAACAACACCGTTTGGCGTGCCAAGCTAAAAAACAACATTATTCAAGGCAATTTACCTGCTGTGAAAAAGAGTATTGATTGGTGGATTGATACTGCGACCCTTATTGACCCGAAAGAATTCACAGCGTTAAACAAGTCGAGAGCGTCTGGTGGTGGCTTAGCTGAAAACTTCCATGGTTACCAAATTAAAAATGATAGCGGTGAGCCTAACGCTTGGTATTGCATGTTTAACGGGCGCCTAATTAAAGGTGGCAAGATTGCAATCCAGCGTCATATAGAGGCTTTCTTACTCGCAAAACAAAAAGCAGCACAGCAAAAGAAGTAAAATTATGAGCCTAGTATATTCAACTGAAACAGGTCGTATTAAACCTGAAGAAGAGAAAGTCCAGCGCCCTAAAGGTGATGGTATTGTTCGAATCCAAAAAGAAACCAAAGGCCGTAAAGGCAAAGGCGTTTCTATCGTAACAGGCTTAGACCTAGATGACGCGCCATTAAAACTCATGGCTGCGGAACTCAAAAAAGTATGTGGTTGTGGCGGCTCAGTAAAAGATGGCAACATCGAGATTCAAGGCGACGCTCGTGACAAGCTCAAAGCGCATCTTGAAAAGAAAGGCTACAAAGTTAAATTTGCCGGCGGTTAAGCTCTAACTAATGCCGGGGGTAAAATCGAAGATTATTATCACTGGTTATTAGGTATTTTATGGTAAATAACCGCTATGGTTAAATACGCAGTAGAATTCAGAGAGTACAGATATGAAATAAAGGCAGGGCATCACATAAAGATACCTGCCTTATAAACACCGAAACCAATTTAACATAACGTACATAATACGCACTGAGCATGTTAGAGCAATTTAGTAAT
>NZ_JBFRTD010000032.1:0-112607 GCF_041473955.1 Vibrio sp. 10N.222.54.E6
GTAATAGCCATTATACGATGTACGCACATCGTCTTAACGAGTTTGATAATGCCACATCTAACTGAAAACGAAACCTTTTTCTTTCATTTTTATTCTAAGTGCTCGCATAACCACCACTCCGCTAGTTTTTCCATCATGTTCGGCGCTTTTAGAGTGAATAAAATGTGACTAAACTCTCGTTAAACGTAGGGCGAGAAACAACAAAGAACCCTCCACTCTTTCTAAGACCCACTCAGTTGGATTTATAAACCTATTTTAGTGGTGTTTCCTCATCACAAAATTAACATAAATACAGGCAATTTGACCGTTAACATAAACTGATTTCCATTCGTATTTTGATGCCCATTAATAACAATCTGGATGCATTGTTTTAACTTGCCAGTCTGCCAAAGTATTCATCAAGTGAATCCGAAGCGGGTGGAGTTATAGACTCCTCTAAGCGTTCGAAGGAAAAAGTAACGAATTTAGTTGATAATTCATGCAAAACTCTCGTCATTACGTCTATCGTTTGGTACATTTGCCGCACATTTTGTCTCCCCTAAAATTCCCATGCCTTCTCAGTTCCGAATTAACAAAATTGTTGAAATTGGTGACACTCTTCATCGCAGTGGTTGTGCTCCTTACAAGCTAGAGAAATACACCCAATTCTATGCAAAAAAGCATGGTGTTGATGTGATGATCCAAGCAACGCCAACCGCGATTAATTATCAATTTCCAGACGATAACAACGCCGTTATTCTTAAGCGTCTAAAGCCTGCTTCGATTAACTTGAGTTTGTTGGCCAATACCATCATTCGTATTAACCAACCGAGCAGTGAGCCTGTGCCAGAGCCTGTCGGTTACTCTAAACTTGTGACGGCACTGGCCAATATGGGTATTCCGCCAGCGTATCTGATGCTAATTGGCAGTACGTTAGAAGCGGTTGGCTTTTCTGCATTACTGGGTCTGATGGTTTGGGTATGTCAGCAAGTTCTTCATTCACGTCGCGCTATTGCGGTTGAATTCATCTCGGCACTATTAACGGGTATCTTCGTGGCATTTTTGGCAAGCACAGGGTTGCCGATCCCGGTGTGGGCGTTATGTATCGCTTCGATTGTCTTGTTTGTCCCCGGGTTATCCATAGCCAACGCACTAGAATGTTTGGCGTTTAATGATCTCGTCTCTGGTACCAGTTTGTTAGGGCAGAGCGCATTAACCCTGATAAAGCTGTTTGTCGGGATTATTATGGGGCTCAACATTGGTGAAGCGATATGGGGACAAGCGGTCTCCATTGACTATACGAATGCGGTTCCGACATGGATGCACATATCTGGTTTGGTGTTGATCTCGGTGTCGATTGGTGTGATGTTCAATGCGCGTCCTAAAGACATCTTACTTGGCTTGCCAGTGGCAGTTCTGGGTATGTGGGGGCCGTTCTATCTAGGTTTTGACAGTGGTTGGGTTGTCGGTACTTGGGTTACGACGGTTCTTATTACTTTGTACGGGACTTGGATTGCCAAGAAGATGGAGCTCACGGGCTCTATTTATATCGTGCAGGGGATCATCATCTTGGTTCCGGGTAGTCGAGTATTAGTGAGTGCCAGCCAGTCGGTGTTTGAACAATCGATTTTACCTATTCCGAGTATTGGTTTGTCGGCGTTGTTCATGTTCTCTGCAATTGTGGCAGGGCAAATCACCGCTTACTCGATTTACTCACCAAAAGTCGAACGTTAATCCGTTTCGCCTCCCAAGCCCTTAAACAAACACAGCTTAGCGGCTGTGTTTGTTCGTTTTAGGTACTGCTCTTTTCTAAGTTAAATTACGCTACTGAAAATTGGTTCGATTTGTGCTCGCTAAGCCTAACAAGAGTCATTAAAATGGACGCAAATTTTATTTAAATGAAGTATTAACGTATGTCTTTACCTCCTTGTCCGCAATGCCAATCTGAATATGTCTACCCAGACCAAAACAACCTAATCTGCCCTGAGTGTGCCTATGAGTGGAACCCAGAAGAAGAGCGTTTAGAAAGAGAAGCCGCGCGTGTTAAGGACGTAAATGGCGTTGTATTGGAAAGTGGCGATAAAGTTACCTTCATTAAAGATCTAAAAATTAAAGGCAGTTCTTCTGTACTGAAAATCGGCACTAAAGCGGTAATCAGACGAATAAATGAAGGCAAAGATCATCAGTTAGATTGCAAGCTTGATGGTGGTGGTGAAATGCTCGTTACAGCGAAGTACGTTAAGAAGCAGTAGTCGAGCGTTGGCTATATAGTTCATTGATTATTGTTGGAGATATTTTGAAGTATTCGACAAGACCCGCTCAGTCATCAGATTATGAATTTCTGTTCGAGCTGAAAAAGGCGGCTGAATTTGAGCCAATCAAAGCTGTTTTTGGCTGGGATGAGCAAATTCAACGAGATATACACGCCGAAGAGTGGGCAGAAGAACGACCTGAAATCATTGAATATCAAAGCAAAGCGATTGGCAGTGTGTTGCTGCAAGACAAAGGCGACCACTTCTATTTTTGCCGATTCTTCTTGCTGCCTGAGTATCATGGAAAGGGAATTGGTAGCCAAGTACTGAAAGACTTCTTAACTAAGGCTGATTGCTTAACTAAGGCTGACAGCCTCAATAAACCCGTCGAACTATGCTATTTACAAGGTAATCGAGTTGGAGATTTGTATCTGAGGTTTGGATTTGAAATTACTTCGCAGAATGACCAGTTTGTTTATATGTGGCGGTCACCTGGCCAACATAGCAGATGTTAGATATAGCCTTTTAAAGTTATAGAACAAATAGTTTTATATCAATGTAACTAAGTCTTAATCGCTATGTCTTGTGGCGGCACACCGAAGGTTTTCTTAAAAGCATTGGTGAAATTAGAAGGGTGCTGATAACCCGCTTCATAGGCGGCCTCGGTGATTGAAACCAACCCTCGTTCTAAATGCTGGCGTGCGATCTCTAATCGTCTCAAACGGATGTAACCGTTGATTGTCATGTTGTATGACTGCTTAAAACGCCTTTGAATATTAGATACACTCATCGAAAAATGCTCAGCAAGCATTTTTAGGCTCAGCTCTTGGTCGAGATGAATTTCAATAAAGCAGATTACAGCCTCAATTCGTTCGTCATAACTTTGATGTTCAATGTTAGTTACACGTGTCGCTGGTTTTATTATTTTTGGTTTAGTTTGGTAAGCCAGACAGCAAGTTTGTGGTAGTTGATGCATCGAATTCTCAAGGATCTGTTGAGTTAAGGATTCTATATGCAACTTCTGATGGAAGTTATTGGGTGAAGAGCAAGTTGTCAAGTCTTGTGTAAGCTTCCAGATTTCTTCCGTCACTTCTAATTGGAAGTTGGCATTATGTGTATTGATGAAATTTCGGCATTTACACTCTTCGGTTACTCGAGATTCGAACCATTTTGGTTTGACTAAGATATTAATCTTATTGAGTTTATTGCTTGCTGTCATCACTCGACGGAAATTGGCGGGTTTAGTGAGGTTGACCACCACACCTTGAGGTTGATGAGTGGCATCGAGATCAAATTCGAGATCATCGTAACCAAATGACAGCTTACCTTCCAAAAGAATGGTGATCAGAACTGAAGCGTGAGCGGTAGAGATGATCTTAGTATCGACGAGCTCAATACAGCGGCCACCGTGGATAAATATTAGTTCATTATATTGATAAGAAAGAAATTTCCCCTCAGCCAGTGATGTCTGTGTAGTTTGACCTTGTGTGACAATAATCTGCTTTTCTGTTTGCTCCAACTTTTTAGTCAGAGTGACTTTGCCAATTTTAGCCCGTTTAGACGTTACTTCACTCATTTGACCGTTCCTCATAACAGCTGTGCGTTTTTGCATAAGCAAATCATCTGTGCATTTATAGGTTACAACTCTATCATGATTGATAATTATTATCATTTACATCTAGGATTGAATCTATGGAAAGCCCAGTCAGATCAACAATTAAGCTTTCAGCCCTCTATATCGCAATTGCCAGCACGTTTAGTAGCTCTGTTATGGCCGAAGAAAGTACATCGCACTTCGATGAAGTTGTGGTTTGGGGAACGAAAGTCTCAAGCAACACTGAATCGATCATTGCAGATGACATGTCACTGAAGCAAGCTGACCATATGTCAGATTTGCTGCGCGAAATCCCCGGTGTTGATGTTGGGGGAACGCACTCGATCAACCAGCGAATTACGATTCGCGGCCTAAGCGAAACTGACTTAGACATTCGATTAGATGGCGCTTCTCAGCACGCCAACATGTTCCATCATATTGGTAATTTGACTCTTAACCCTGACATATTGAAATCAGCTGATATCCAAGTAGGTAACAACTCGGTGACGCAAAATGGGTTAGGCGGTTCAGTGCTGTTTGAAACCAAAGATGCCAAAGATCTACTTCGCTACGACGAGACTTTTGGCGCTCGTGTTTATGGCGGGTATGCCACGAATGCAAGCCAGCAAGGTTCACTTACTGTGTATGGTTTGTTGTCAGATAACGTCGATGCCATGCTTTACAGTCATTACATGAGCCGTGACAACTTTGAAGATGGTGATGGCACTGAAACCTTTGGCTCAGAAGGGGATGTATACAATATTCTAGGTAAGATTGGTTTTGAGCCAAGTGACTTACACCGTTTTGAACTCTCTTATGATATGTACCGTGATAACGGTGATTACAGCCCACGCCCTGATATGTCGGGTGGTACGAACGTGGGTTTGTCTAAAAACATCCTCATTCCCACCGATTACAACCGTGACACCATCACGGCCAGCTATGAGCTGCGTGGTGAAAGTCATCAAGGTAACGTGACTCTATACAACACGGAAACTGAGATTCAGCGAGATGAAAGTGTTATGGCACCACGTTGGCCTGCTAATCGCTTATCCAAAAACACGGCTAAAAACCAAAACTTTGGTCTCAACGCAAAGTTCCAATCCGATTATCGCCTGATGTCGTTTGATAACATCGCGACTTATGGCTTTGACTATATGGACAAGTCATCGAGCAGCTATTACGGCAGCAGCAAGTTTATGGACGAGTCAGCAATCTCTACAGCCCTTTTTGTTGAAGATCAGTTCTACTTTACTCAAGCATTCTCGGTCACGGCAGGGCTTCGTTTTGATGATTACCAACGTAAAGCAGAAGTTGGTAGCGAAGATTTTGACGATGTAACTTGGTCGTTGGCCACTCAATGGGATGTTACTCAAGATTGGACGCTGTTCGCGAGTACACGTTCGTTGTTCAAAGGCCCGGAGTTGATGGAGAGCTTTATTGCTTACCAAGATGTCGCTTATTTGGCTAACGATCTGAAGGCTGAGACAGGGCAGAACACGCAAGGTGGTGTCCGTTTCGATAAGCGCTTGGATAATCACTTTATTGGTGCCAACCTGACAGTATTCCAAACTAATATTGATGACTATATTGCCGAAAAGTATCAACGTGCAAGTAAGAGTTATTTGATTTATAACCTAGGTGACGTTGAGATAAAGGGCTTCGAGGCGAGCCTATCTTATGGCTACGAGATGTTTAACAGTAAGCTGTCCTATGCGCTTTTAGAGACTAAAAATAAAGATACAGGCGGTGCAGTCGCAGGTGGCAATGGTCGAAGTATTGATATGGGTGACAGCATTACGCTGACACTCGATTATCAGTCTGAAGCGCTTGAGACTATCTTTGGTTGGAATTCGATGTTTGTTAAAGACGAAGACAACGTATTCGATGGTCAGCCGAAAAAAGAAGGCTATGACGTTCATAACCTGTTTGCTCAGTGGGTGCCATCGAATCTTGATGGATTGTCTGTCACCTTTGGTATCGATAACGTGTTTGATGAGCAATACACCTCACACGCTTCTCGTTCAGGTACGGCAAGAGGCTTTACCTTGGATGACTATGAACCAGGCCGTAACTACAAGCTTTCTGCTGCTTATCAGTTCTAGAGAAGGCTTTAGCGTTTAGGTTTGGTTAGCGCAATAAACTGGCGGTCGTAGAGATCCGGAAGGGGTATTGCTCGAAATTGAAGTTATCCGTTTAAGTCATTCTAGTGAAAAGAAAAGCGCCTCTCGAGCAAGGAGTCGAGAGGCGCTTTCGCCTTATTTGTTATTGTGGGAATCACTCAATAGGCAAAGACAGCACACCACAATTGAGTTCTACTTGGCTCAGCCATTCTGTTGGAATCGCTCCGTCTTCTTCGTAGAAACACGCCGCTAATACCGCGCCAATCACAATCGCACGCCCGCAGCTGTCACCGCCACATAAGATATTGTCTCGAATACCTTGTTTATAGCTCTGAGCACCCGCAATGATGCGAATTAGCAAGGGAAATGCGGCACTCAGTTCACAATGCAATCCAAACTTCTTCGCGGCATCTGTTATTGAAAGCTCAGGTTCAGCCAATGCTTCATCGATTTGATCATGTATAAATCTGCTGCAAGTTTGTCGCACCATTTCTACGGACTGTAATGGTGAGTTGCCTTGAATCGCTGCTTGAATCAACAGGGTGATGGCTTGCGCCCATTCCACGGCTTTGTCGTTGTTGTTGGTCACTCGTACCGCGCTCTCTACCATCGCTGGTAAGGTGTGAGAGGTATAAGTACAGGCTACTAATGGAATGATCTTTGAAACTGCGGGGAGCTGCGTATCGTCTGCGCCACAGGCAGTAATCGGGGCGCCCTCTAGTTCTAATTGATGGATGTTCAGCAAGCTCATGCGCGTCGCTTTATCAATGTAGCCTTGCCAACTACCACCGAAATCAAACCATTTGCGGAAATGTTGAATATAGCTCGCTTCATCGTATTTTTGGTTGTCGACTAAACTATCGACCATCGCCAATAACTGAGCACCGTATTGCGAGTGCTCACCGGACGTTTTTCCTTGGTGCGCAAAGTAGCCTTTGTCTTGATAATCGAACTGATTCGGTGAGCGAAATTCTGGCTCGAAACCAGCCACGTGTAAGATCCTCTCTTGGTCATACAGCCAGTGCAACCCCATGGAAGCGGCGTCTCCAACCAATGCGCCGACAACGGCGTAAAAAGCTCTTTCTTTATGATTGTCCATGCTGAGTGATGTCCTTGAGAAGAATCAACGTAGTTCGATACTTCAAGTATAGTGATTAGACGAGTATTTCGCTGTGTTTCTAAGAAGAAATATGAAGGGATAAATCCCGATTGGTCAATAGCTTAAAACAATCAGGTGAACTTGATAAGGGAAAGGAATGGTCGGGCGAGTCGGTACTATTAATTAATGACGTTACTGATGGTTAAGGTAAACACTAGAACGTTGTTCAATCACTTTGAACAGACGCGAAAGCGCAAAGCATAAAGCAAAATATACGAAGCCTACAATCAGCCAGATCTCGAAGATCAACCCCGATGAGTTTGCCATCTCAGTACCAACAAACGTCATCTCTTGGATCGAAATCAGAGACACAATCGACGTGTCTTTAATCAAGGAGATTGCTTGGCCTGCCAATGGTGGGGTGATGGCCGTTAATACTTGTGGGCCAACCACAAATCGATACTTAGACAATGCAGACAAGCCAAGCGAATCGGCCGCTTCCCATTGGCCTTTAGGAATACCTTCTAAACCCGCTCGAATCACTTCCGCAATGTAAGCCGAAGAGAGCAAACCAATACAGATAACACCAGACGCTAAGTTTTCCCAAAGGTTAGCAGGACCAAACAGAAAGGCTTGAACAGCGTTAATCTCGCCATTGTGTTCACGTAAGATACTTTCTAAACCAAGTAATGGAATCAGTTGGTTAGAAACGAAGAAATAGAATATGAAGATAAACACCAGTGGCGGAATATTTCGAACCAACTGGATAAAAATCAGTGCCGGTGTTTTGAAGAAAGCGATCTTTGAGTGTCTTGCTACACCTAACAATGTGCCAAAAGAGAGTGCTAACACCATACTCCAGACACTCAAGCGCAGTGTAGCGATCAAGCCTTGGAAGAAGTAGGGAATACTGCCTTGAGAAGGTGGAATGAAAATTAGGGTAAACGCATCTTCCCAGCGCCACTGGTAGTTGATACCAACAGCAGAACGATAATAAAGCCAGCCTGCAAACACACAAATGACAGCGAGTAACACGCCATCCAAAAGGTTAAGGCGTTGATACCAAGGCTTCATATAAACGTTGGGCTTAGGTGTTGTTAATGCGCTAGTACTACTCACGTCATTCCTGTTTAAACAATAATAATTAGTAGGCTGTTTTGTTGAGTTTTAGATCATCATTAAAGCGAATCAAGTTGCCGAATCGAGGCAGTGCAGACAACGCACTGCCTCGATTCACTAGCAAAAGTTCAGATTACTGACCTTGAGCAATCCGGTCCTGCCAATCTAGAGTAGAGAACCAGTACTCGTAACGCTCTTTCAACCAACCGTCTTCAGTACGTGCTTTGATCCATTCGTTGAAGAATTCTGCCTTGTCAGTTTCACCTAGGCGAACTGCAAATGCTTCGTTACCTTTTGATAGACGCTCTTCAAATGGAATAAATAGCGTGTCTGCATTTTTGATCGTTTCGTGTTCTGGTTTCGGGCTAGACGCGATAACCGCGTGCGCGTTGCCGTTTAACACTTCTTGGAATGCTTGAGCATCGTCATCGAACTGTAGAACTTTCGCTTTAGGGAAGGTTTCACGAGCGACTTGAACCGTGAATGCTCCACGACGTGCTGCAATTTTTACGCGGCGAGAATCAAAATCAGAGATCTGAGTAAAACCTTCCGCTAGCTCTTTGTTAGCCGCCAGTTGAACGCCAGAGTGCGAGTAAGGTTCAGTGAACAATACGCTTTTAGCTCGCGCTTCAGTGATAGACATACCGCCGATGATTACATCAAATTTTTTCGATAATAGAGAAGGGATAATACCGTCCCATGCCGTAGGTACAAATTCGACTTTCCAACCAGAATCTTCGGCAAGGCGTTTCGCCACGTCGATTTCAAAGCCAACGAGATCGCCTTGTTTGTTACGCATCGCCCAAGGAACAAATGTCGACATCCCAACGCGCAGTGAGCCACGTTCGTTGATTTTATCGAGGTTAGGCGTTTCAGAAGCAAGTGCAGGCAAACTTACGGCAAGCGCAAGTAGGGCTGTAATCGCGGTTTTAAATAGCTTCATGCTGATAAATCCTTATTGTGTTCGCCAGTTAGCCCCGAGCTTATGCTCAAGCCAAGCAGCAACGGCAGAAAGTGAAAGTGTAAGAGCAAGATAAATGATCGCCACAGAGAACCAAATCTCGAATGGCATCGCGGTTTCAGAAACAATGTTTCTGGCTTCAGTCGTCAGGTCAAAAATAGCCATGACACTCACAATTGAAGAGTTTTTAATAAGAGAGATCACTTCATTAGTCAAAGGTGGCAAGGTACGTTGCACCACCTGAGGAAGAATCACATCCCAGTAAGTATAGGTCTTTGATAAGCCCAAGGATTGAGCTGCTTCAAATTGTCCTCTCGCAATACCATTTAAACCGGCACGAAATATCTCGGCGGTGTAAGCGCCTTGGAAAAGTGCCAAGGCTAAAACGGCAGTGCTAAAGCGATCCAGCCCTAACACGGGGCCAAATACAAAATAGAGCAAATAAATTTGTACCAATAACGGCGTGTTACGAATTAACTCAACATAGCTGGTGGCTAAGGTGCGTCCAACCACAGAATTTGAGTTTCTCAATAGTGCTGTCGTTAAACCAATGATCAGCGTAGCAACCAAAGAAATCAAAGAGATATTGATGGTAACCAGTAGCCCTTCAACTAATTCTGCAGGCCACCATTCACCATCTTCATAGAAAGCAATATAGTCCGGCACACGCTCCCATTGCCAGCTGTATCCCATGGTTTGTGCACCAGAGTCGAGAATCCAAACAACAGCAGCCACCAGTACAACAATCTGTACCAAAGCAGATAGGGCGGGTTTAATAATTCGAATCAACATCAATAAGTCAGGATCTGATTTAGGAACGCTTGAGTACGTTCATGTTGAGGGTTTTCAAAGAGCGCTTGTGGCGTATTCGATTCCACAATTTGTCCTTCATCCATGAAGATAACGCGGTCGGCCACTTGTTTCGCAAAGCCCATTTCGTGGGTCACACACACCATGGTGATACCTTCGCTCGCCAGTTCAACCATCACGTCGAGCACTTCGTTGATCATCTCCGGATCAAGCGCTGAAGTCGGTTCATCAAAAAGCAGTAATTCAGGCTTCATGCACAGCGAACGGGCGATAGCTACACGTTGTTGCTGACCGCCAGAAAGTTGTACTGGGTATTTGTTGGCTTGTTCAGCGATGTGTACGCGCTCGAGATAGTGCATTGCAAGCTTCTCGGCTTCTCGTTTGCTTTTTTTCAGCGTACGTATTGGAGACAGAGTCAGGTTTTCAAGCACGGTAAGATGGGGGAATAAATGAAAATGCTGAAACACCATTCCGACTTGGCCAGGTGTGTTGAATTTACTCGGAAGTACTTGTTCTAACACGCAAAGCTCGCCACTTTCGAAAGGTTCTAGCTGATTGATACAACGGATTAAAGTTGATTTACCCGAACCTGATGGCCCGCAAATCACCAGTATCTCTCCTTGTTCAATCTTTAAATCGATATCCTTTAGGGCATGAAAATCACCATACCACTTGTTAAGTGACTTAAACTTAACCATTTCCTTGAGATTGTTCAAATCGTTGTTCATACCTAATAAAGAGACAGGTTTACCTTAACAATATAGAAATATGATTGCACATTAAATTAAGGACTTATGAGAATTTAATAGCATCTTGTAGGGCTAATTAAAAAGCAGCGCCTGATTTGGACGCTGCTTGAGGATATACGCAAAGGCAAAGAATTTGGTTCAGTTTCACGGAATAAATTTTTAGATTATGGTGATTTTCTTTAGAACCTTGTTTTCCTTGCTCTAATTTTGACTGTTATTGAATTGCAGACTCTAGAATCTCGCGTGTTTTCTGAGGCGTGATTGCTTTGTTCTCGCCAAGCTCTAGGTAACCGTGTGATTCAAGTTGAGCAACAACGTTGTCGATTGCTGCCGCTTTCGTTGCTTCGTAACCGTCGAACATAGTTGCAACGTCTAGGCTGTGGTAGAAGGCTTCGATTGCAGCAATAGTGCGCTCGGCTAAATCAGCACCCGCTTCTAGGCCAAATACGTTGCGACCCATTTGCTCTAGCTTGCCACGCTTCGCTTCGATTTGATTACGAAGTAGTGAAGGTTGAACAATCGCAAGAGAACGTGCGTGGTCTACGTGCCATAGTGCTGTGAATTCGTGGCCAATCATGTGTGTTGCCCAATCTTGAGGAACGCCAGTACCAATCAGGCCGTTAAGCGCTTGGTTTGCAGTCCACATTAGGTTTGCACGCCATGCGTCGTTGTCACGCTCGTCGTATTGCTTACCCAGTACAAGTAGGTTCTTAAGCAGTGTTTCTGCGTAACCGTCTTGAACCATCGCGTCTGTTGGCATTGTGATGTATTGCTCACATACGTGAACCCACGCATCAACTAGACCGTTGATCAGTTGGCGCTCTGGCAGAGACTTCATTACGTCTGGGTCCATAACCGCGAACTTAGGTTGTACTGCAGGGTTCATGAACGCCAGTTTCTCTTGAGTCTCTTTACGAGTGATTACAGCACCCATGTTAGATTCAGAACCTGTCGCAGGGAGTGTCAGTACAGCACCAATAGGGGTTGCTTCAGTAACTTGGTGTTTGCCCGCTAGGATATCCCAACCGTCGCCGTCGTATTTAGCTGCCGCAGCAACGTACTTAGAACCGTCGATTACTGAACCACCGCCAACAGCGATAATGAACTCTACGTTTTCTTCTTTAACAAGAGCGACGGCTTTATCTAGCGTCTCTTTGGTTGGGTTAGCTTCAACACCAGCGAACTCAATCCAAGCGTGATCCTTTAGAGAAGCGACAACTTGGTCGTAAACACCGTTGCTTTTGATTGAACCGCCACCGTAGATGACTAGTACTTTCTTCGAAGTATCAACCGCTTGGTTGATAGCGTTGATTTGGCCTTGGCCGAAGTGGATAACTGTAGGGTTAACATAAGTGAATTGCATTAGAGATTCCTTGTGTAAAGCTCAATTTGTTATTTTATTTGATTGCTCAATTTCTATATTTGCATATTAGTACAGTAATCTAGGGTGATGAAGAGCTGATTCTCCAAATAAATTGCCTATTTCTACAAAGTTGATATTCTTTCTCTGCTTTAGCTTACTTACTCTTAGCACTTGGAATGGAAAGTCGCCACTTATGAAAACACTCGCGCAGTTGTTACAGTCTTATGTAGAACACAAAGGTTGGGATGATCTCGAAGGGATCAGAGAAACTGAAATTGGCGGTGTGTGGTTGTATAGAAGCAGTGGCGGGAATCAACGTCAGCCATTCACTTACCAGTCGGGTATTATCATGCTCGGGCAGGGCAAAAAGAACATCTATATTGGCGATAGACCCGTTACTTACGCTGCTGGTGATTATCTTGTGGTAGGCGTGCCAATGCCATTGGAGTGTGAAGCCTTACCTGTAAATGGCGAACCATTGCTTGGTTTGTCGATAAGCATCGATTCTCAGCGCTTGCACAGCTTAGTCAAAAAGCTGGAAGACCAAGGCTTTCTAGAGAGCTACTGCAACAAGCACAAGCAGAATTCGAGCGGCTTAGAATCGACGCCAATGGAAGAGCAAATGCTGGAGAGCTTTACTCGATTGGTCAAAACTCTACATTGTGACATTGAAGCCAATATATTGGGCGATGCCATGGTCAGCGAAATTGTCTACCGCGCCCTAACCGGTTCAGAAGGGCGTGTGTTGTTTGATTTAGCTCATCATGACGGCCATTACGCACGTGTCGCTAAAGCGCTGTCTAAAGTGCATGAAGAGTACGACCAAACCATCACTGTTCAATCGCTTGCCGACGAAGCCAACATGAGCGTGTCTGCCTTCCACAATGCATTCCGTAATGTCACCTTTGAATCTCCTCTTCAATATTTGAAGAAGGTAAGACTCAACAAAGCCAAAGAACTGATTCAACTAGAAGGCTTACGAATCAGCGATGCTGCTCGCCGAGTCGGCTACTCGAGCCCATCCCAATTCAGTCGCGAATTTAAGCGCCACTTCAATACCACTCCAAGAGCGGTTTAGCTCTTCTTTCAACGAAACTATCTGTTGAGAGCTATGGTGTTGAGAGCTATGGTGCCAAAAGCTATGGTGTCGATTGCTCTTCGTTGATGCCATCGTGATTCCTGAAAGCCCATGTCTTGGCTGAACACCATACTTCTCATGTCATCCCCCTGAGTCTCATATTTGTTGAATTATATGAGTAAATGTATCTAATCATAGGCATTGTCAGATTGTAGGTATTTGATTCTCGAATATATTATTAACGTACTTATATAAAATAAGCTCTCGAAAATAATTAATTAAATAGCCTAAGAGTTTATGCACGGGTATAAGGGATAAAGTTACTAACCTAGCTAGTAACGGAGTTTTAGTGTGAACAACCTATCAAATATCATCTAAATTTTGGTAATTATCCTTTCAATTACCTGAGAGAGTATTCAGGATTATTGAATAGACTTAAAATTAAAGAGAATTTAGCAGTTGATAAAGCCTAATGTGACGGATAATTAGTCGCTTGATGACTAATTATCCTGTAACTTGCTGATTTATAGTCAACTGAGAGTCTGATGTATATCACGTTTACCCTAAAATAATTCACTTAACATGGCGCTACTTTAATCATTCTTTCCAATACGATTGTTAAATATAAATACGTATTCCTATATTATTAAAAGGATAATTCCGATGAGTAGCGATATCATTAAAATTTCAAGAAATACTGAAAATGCACCAATTAATTCTGTATCTACACAAACGGTCGCTTTTTCTCATTATAATAACTTTTCTGCTCAACTGCCTGTTGACCCTAAAACAGGTGAAATAGTTATTGGAGATATTAAAGACCAAGCAGCACAATGCTTGAGTAATATTAACTCTATTGTTGAAAGCATTGACCATGTTATGGATGATGTCGTAAAGATCAATATTTTCGTTAAGAATATTTCTGATATCGATGCTATTGATGAGGTTTACGCAAGCTTCTTCAACAACAGCCTGCCGACACGTACAGTCGTGGGTGTAGCTGCGCTACCGAACAGTGACGCTTTAGTTCAAATGGATGCTCTTATTTCGAACGGCGAAGGTACTAAACCACAAGCACCTTGCGCACTAGTTAAGGTCTCAAGAAATACAGATAATGCGCCTCAAAGTGCTGTATCGACGCAGACAGCGGCTTTTTCTCACTACAACAACCTTTCAGCTCAATTGCCTATCGATGTAAATACAGGTGAGTTGGTTTCAGGTGGTATCACAGAGCAAACGACACAATGTTTAGCAAACATTAAAACGATTCTAGAGAGTATCGGTCATGTCATGAATGATGTGGTTAAAACCACTATCTACCTTAAAAATGTTGAAGATGCAGAAAAGGTAAATGAAGTTTGCGCTAAGTTCTTCCCAAGTTATGTACCAGCGCGAACGGTTGTTAATGCTGCTGAACTACCAATGGGCGCTTTAATTCAAATTGATACATCCGTTTCACATGGCGACGGTACACCGCCGCAATTACCAGAAGACACTCGCTTGTTGGTTATTGAAGCTAATAATACTGTCGATGCCCCTTTCATGGCTTATTCGCACACCGTTGCTTTCTCTCACTACAATCATATTTCAGGCCAATTACCTTTAGACCCGAAAACAAATGAAATGGTTGCTGGTGGTGTAAAAGAGCAAGCGGAACAATGTTTACAAAATATTAAGGCGATCATTGAAAGTGTTGATCATAGTATGGACGATACTGTGAAAATTAATATTCAGCTTAAAAATGTTTCAGACATTGATACAGTGAACGAGGTCTACACAACATTCTTTAATGCTGAATTACCGGCAAGAACGGTGGTTGGGGTTTCAGAGATTCCTATGAATGCTCTAATTCAAATTGATGCAGTCGTTTCCAACTGCGAAGGTACACCACCACAAGATGTTATTGCTTAAACATAGTTGTAACCTTTCCTAATAACAGCGATCAGATCTCGGCTTTAGCTCTTAAACATTGAGTCGAAACATAAGCCGGCGGTCTGATCTGCTAACTCACCACAGATACTGCCAATCCCAAGCCTCGCTACATAACTTATTCGAAGCGATACAATTAAGCTTACACTCGACATATGGTGCTTATTGAGTCGAAGTGTCTTAATATGAAAAACAGATGCTTAACGTAAGAAAGAAAACCAGTTTATGCAATTTCGGGCCATTTTACTGCTATACCTTACCCTAGTAGGGTGTTCGTCCAATCAAGAGTTGGTACTCGACCCAACAACTATCACGCTTTTTTATGGTGAGACGTCGATCTCGGCGGGTGTGTTAGAAGATAAAACATTTAATTCGGTTCTAGCCGATAGAAGAGAGAGTGTTACTTTCTCGGGCTCACTATCAAAGCAAAACTCAGGTTACTTAGTTGATATGTTAGTGATCAGAGAAAATAGAGCACCACGTTCAAAGCGCCAATTAAACACCTTACTTCTTATGAAGCCGGGAGAGTTAGTGGATGTTGGCGGTGTGAACAATGATGTGTTCAGAGTCATTTTAGAGTAACAATCCCGAAGTAATCAATTAATGCAAAATTTTTATTTACCTCAACCTAACTTCAAGTCTTAAGCTTCTCTTACCCAATAAGAAGGAGCTTACTATGCAAAATAACTACGTAAAAGAACTCGCCGTTAAAACTTACCAAGAAGACCTTAAGAAAGAGTACGTTAAATCTAAAGCTAGGCCATTCCACGGCCCGAGTTTTATCGGCGGTGTACTGTTGTCAGTCGTGTTGGTTGGGTTGTTTTATTGACTTGAAAGCGTACAGGCCATTGAGATAACTTATTACAGGATACTGATAGCCGAATTGTTGTGAAAGCTAAAATAATCAGAGGTACCGAGATAAACATAGTAACCTTAATTGCGTTATCTTCTACCGATGATTTGGCAAACTCACAGTAATACTGGCCAAATATATCCAGCGACTACCCATTCGACAGTAACTTAGTGTAATTACACTAAACCATTCATTGCAGATTGCCTTGACCAGCCTTTATGTAGCTTTACTACCTCAGTGCTGATTCGTACTGGATGATTCTGCTAATACCTACAACAACGTTAGCTGTTGACGACTTTACGTCGCTACGAACTATGACTCTTCGTTAGTTTCCCCATCATCAATTATTGTTCAGTTAATTATACAGAACGACTCCCTCTTTTATTTAGTTTTATCCATCAAAATGTCCTGTTCTCCTTTCAATTGAGATTTCCCATCTATTCAGATAGTTGAGGTTAGGATTAGGTGTTTGCGTTAGGACTTAACTTACCCTCTAGCGTGCATTTGATTAAATTTATGGTTTGTTTCACTTCCAAACAGATTGGTTTCATCAAGGGTATGTAGTGATGTAACCCAGATAAAGTTGCTGATTTCAATTCCTCCCCATTAAATATCGCGATCACTGTCAGTTTTTTATAGCGTAAATAAATACTAAAAAAAGCGATGCAATCATTACCCCCCTGAAATGGCACTGTGGCGTAATTTGGTGGCTATTATGTGATGAAGTTGTCGGGATATTACGGGATGTACAATATGCGGTTAGTGGTGTTTTCGTGCATGATATTTATAAATTTGCACAATTACACTCAATTCAAGTAGATGACTATTAAGTGGTCAGATTTGTTTTTATTTGTGTGAGTCTCATAAGTAAGAATACAATCATTCTGTTGCATCGCAAAATGCGATGCATATCACTTTATTCGGGGTGCCGTGTTGTCTACTGTTAATTTACTTTGTCTGTTTTTTATTACATTACTAATAATATGCACATCATTTCATCTGAAGTCGTCGGAAGGTAAAAAAAAGCTATCTTTTGTTCAGCAAAGACTTGAACGAGAACAAAATAAACAAAGGCTCAAACGTTTTTTCTGTGAAGAAACAGATTTACCTAACATCAACTATATTCAAGAAAAATTATTAAGAACAAACAGAAGTACCTACAAGATCATGCATGTAATCTGTGTTGGGAGATCTGCAGATTTCTATAAGTTTTTCGATTCAAAAACTAGTCGAATAGTTAAAACAGAATTACATCACTACCTAAGTGAGACACTTTCACCAAGGGTTATCGGTTTGTTTGAAGACAAATACATTGTTCTTGTATTTGAAAGCGATACTCCCTGGGAAGAAAAAAAAATCCTTGAGCAGCAACAAAAAATTCAATTCTCTTTGCCTCATGAAAAGAAAGTAGGCGATAAAACCCTAACTTTTGATTATTCTCTTGCTAGCATGATCCTATCTAATTTTGATAAACCCCAAGATAAAAATCAGTTGTTTAGAAGAATGGCTTACAGTGTTAAAAAGTCACTTCAATCTATTGATGGTGTCTACATATATAACATTAATGACTATGAAAAAAACGTTAGAACCCGTTCGGTAATCCAAGCTTTACATCACGATATAAAAAAGGGAGGGACTCAGTTCGAGCTTTTTTATCAACCCGTCGTTTATAGTATGAATACTTCTAAAGAGTACCTTTGGGAAATATTGCTTAGGTGGAAACGCACAGAGTTCGGAGGTCCTGGTGTATTTATGCCATTATTGGCAACGGAGCCGCACCTACATTACTCATTAACCATTATAATTTTTAAAAAAATAATTGAATACGCAAAAAACACTCAAGATACACTTCCTAATATCAGTGTTAACATTAGTCATGCAGATTTAAGTATCGTTGACTTTTATGATGATGTAATGGAATTAACCAAATTAGTTCCAGAGTTAAGAAGTAAGATAATATTTGAAACAGTTGAATATAGTGAGGGTCTTTTACATAGTTATGCTAAAGAAAATATAATTGCTCTTAAAGGGGCAGGTTTTCGATTTGCTATTGATGATTTTGGATGTGGTTACTCCAATTTTAACCTTTTATCAGAAAAATATTTTGATTTTATTAAGCTAGATAAGTCGTTACTACAAAAATGTCAGGAAGATATTGTGGCCAATGAGACACTTAAGTTTATGGTTAAGCTATCTGAGCGTATTGATGTAACCTTGATTGTCGAAGGCGTTGAAAATCCTCAACATCTACGACTACTTCCAAAAAAATCTAACATCTTATTCCAAGGCTTTCACTTTTCCAAACCAAGAAGGTTAATTAGCAATGTGAAAACAGGTTGATATATGTATGGGCAATAATATGTGAAGGGCTGTAAATGACATTAAACAAAATCGAATTCGTTAACTAATTTAAGAGTATTACTATTTTAATATTTTTAAATCTCAACAAATAATAGAGATCCATTTAAATGAAAATGATGATACCAATTTTGTGCGTTCTGGCTTTATCAGCTTGTGGTGGTGGCGGTGATGGTGGGAGTAATCCGACAATTCACAAAAAAGCTACTGGAAAAGTAATCGATGGTTATATTGTAGGCGCTACCGTTTTTCTAGATATAAATAATGATGGTAAGTATAACGCAAACACTGAACCTAGAGCTTTAACTACAAAAGGTGGTAGTTATGAGCTTGACCTAAATGAAACCCAAGATAAATGCCTTGGTTATGCTCCAACGATAGTAGATGTTCCTGTTGGCGCTATTGATGAAGATTTGGGGCCTGTAAAAAATGCTTATCGTATGGTCTTACCCCCTGAATTTAAAGAACAGGTCGATTTCAAAAACCGTTTTATCACCCCTTTAACTTCATCTTTATGGGCGACAGTAGAA
Source organism: Vibrio sp. 10N.222.54.E6 (assembly GCF_041473955.1). Lineage (NCBI taxonomy): Bacteria > Pseudomonadati > Pseudomonadota > Gammaproteobacteria > Vibrionales > Vibrionaceae > Vibrio > Vibrio sp. 10N.222.54.E6. The sequence goes on from NZ_JBFRTD010000032.1 coordinate 18,798, forward strand.
ACCAGTAATGGTAAAAGTAACTATACGTGTCAGGATCTAATGAGCGATATAGAAAAACAAACTAAACAGGCTCAAGCGTTAGAGCATGCTCTTACAGAAACAATTCGCACATATAATATTTCTGAGGCTAAAATTTATGGTGACTTTATTGCATCCGAAGATAGTGACCTTGCCTTAAAGGCCCAAAATATCGTAACAGGTCTAAAGAAATCGTTCACAGATACAAAAGATTTACAACAAACCAACCCCAATAGCTATGTGCAAGTTCATTACTACTTCAAAGATGAAAACGGCGCTAGGAATTGGTATAAAAAGGTTTATATTTCTTCTCTAGGTACTAATCAATCAGCAAAGCAAACAACCACAAAAATGAGCGATGATTTGTTAACAGAGGTGGAAGTGTTGTCTGAGTCCACATCGGTTAACCTTTCAACTCAGTGGGGTGTTTACAACAATACTTTTGATATTGCTAGTATTAACAACTTTAATAGCAGCATCCGTCCGGGGTGTACATTCACAGAGAAAATCATTATTAAAGATGATAAATTTGATAATGTACTATCTAACATTGCCTACGATGGTAATATACATAACTTAGTAAATTGTCAATCTCTGGATCTAACAAATAAAATAGTCTCTAGAACTACTTCAACTTGGAAATATAACAAGAGCATCAAAGAACAATTAAATCGTACTTATGTCGACTGGAATGAGCATACTTTTGGAAAAGGCGATGACTTTGGATTATCGACAGTCGTTAATGTTAAAAGTCATTTAAATAGTTTAGATACTGAAAATATCAAAACAAACATTATGGGTAGATATAAAGATTACTCTAGTAATGAATTAGGTGACGCATCTAAGGTCATACGGTCAAAGATAGTTAATGATCAGAGTAAAGAAATCACCTATTGGAAAACACTCTTTCGTGCATCTCCGACGACATATTCACGAAGAATAACATCGTCAGATCAAACTTCTGTATACGAAAAAAGTACTGACGGAACTAATTGGGTAGTATCGAGTAAACCGTAGTCGTTAAGTATGTATATAATTGATGGGGTGGGTTGCTTAAATGTCACGCCCCATTCACTTCTATTAAAAAATATCTTCCTATGCCCACTAGAACCTCACTTTCAGCTGCTAACTCTGAAATAAGTAGTGACGTACCGTTTACTCAGAGATTTGGGTACTCGAATTTCAATCGTAGGCAAGGCTTTCGAAATAACCATTGGGAGTACTCGTATGGATGTATTTTTGCATTTACTTCAAACAAGTGATGCTAGGGCGCTCTTGGAATTTGAAGTAGACAATAGAGATTGGTTCGAGATGTCTGTACCACCACGGGAAGAAAGTTTTTATTCACTTTCAGGTGTAGAGAAGCAGATTGCTAGTTTTTTAGCGGAATATGAAAGTGATGAGATGATTCCTATGTTGATAAAAGATGAACAAGGGATTATCTGCGGTAGGATTAATGTACGTGACATCGACGAACACGGAGAACGAGGAGAGCTAGGCTATCGAGTGGGTCACTCCTTTAGTTCTAAAGGCATTGCGTCTAACGCGGTGAGGAAGTTACTTATCTATTTGGCGGAGCACTCTTCCCTTAAATATGTGGATGCCTATGCGTTAGGGGGTAATGTTGGTTCCAACAAGATTTTATCCAAGGCCGGTTTTGGCTTAGTTGAGCGTGTAGAGAATTACGCGTTATTCAAAGGGCAAAATCAAGACGCTAATTATTATCGTAAGGTATTAGCTGAGTAGGTGAGTATCAGTGCCTTATTCATTAGAAGCTGGCAGCGTCCTTCTAGCCAGCTTATGGTTTTATGTTACTTAAAATAGATCTTTAGGTTTACGGCCACTTATTAGATTTACATTTACTTCTGAGGCTTGTTACGTTCGATTACGCTAATAGCGATAGCCAAAAACAGAATATCTTTCACTAGGAAGAAGTTAGTGACTAAGATGCCATCCGATACTTTCCAAACGTTTGGCGTGGTGACTAGAAAGCTCAGTGTCACAACAAAGATAGCCGCTGCTGCAATACCTGAATAGAAAGCAATTGTCGGTTTCTTAAATCCAACGAGCAGTCCAATCGCAACAACGATTTCCGCGCCACCCACCATGTTAGAGACAGCTTGTACTGAGAACAGTTTGTAAAGCCAGTTCATTGCTGGGTGGTTTGCAATTAAAGGCTCAATTAGCATCGCTTCAGTTGGCGTAAACTTGTAAATACCAATCCAAGCTAACACTAATGCTACACCAATCACGCCTAGGCTGTATCCGACGTTACTCTGTTTTAAATCATAGGTTTGAACATGCATAAAAGTACTCCATTTAATAAAATCTCTGAATATGACCGCAAGAGTTCAGATTAAATTTCGCGTTGAGAGTAATACTTAATATATTTATCTAGAAACTCAATAGATGGTGATTTATTGTTTTGATATTAATGCGTAGGCTAGTGATGTTGAACACCAAAGTCATAGGTTGGCGATAGTGCTGTTTAGCCGGTACTACGAGCTTTCTAATTTTTGTTTTCAATGTTAGGAATTTGGATTAGATTACGCTGATGTGCACCCTAATTATAAGAAGAGTATAACCAGTGAAAATTCATAGAATTAACCCGACCAAGCGTTGGTCTGATGTGACTGTGTTTAACGGTATTGCAAGCTTTGTTGAAGTACCAGAGACGGATACAACGGCAGGAATTAAGAGTCAGGTTCAGCAAATCTTCGAACAAGCTGAAGAAATGATGAGTTTGGTAGACAGCGATAAATCTCGTGTATTGTCAGTGACTATTTACCTAACGGATTTCGCTAACTTTGATGCACTCAATGAAGTGTGGGAAGAGTGGTTCCCTGAAGGCTGCGCGCCAAGCCGTGCGTGCGTGAAAGCAGAACTCGCTAACCCTGAACTATTGGTTGAGATGTCATTCATGGTTGCTGCTGGTGAAAAGTTTCAATAAGCCGAAATCTCGGTAGATACAAGCGCTAGTAGACATAACTATTAATAAAGTCGACAGCGAACAGATAAAAAAACCACTCAGGTGAATCACTTGAGTGGCTTTTTAGTGTTCTACGCTATCCGAAACTAAATCGGATTAGGTATTAAGCGAGGCCTTGATCTCTTGCCATCTGCTTCGCGATCTTCGGTGCATGCCATAGACATGGCAGCAAGATAAACGAAACAGGAACGGCAGTGATCACAATGAACGACTGCAGAGCTGAGATGCCGCCAGAGCCCATTGAGATAAGCGCGATAGCCACTGCCCCCATAATGACGCCCCAGAATGTTCTAACTGCTGAGTTAGGTTCTGTTGTGCCAGTCATTACTACACTGATGGTGTAGGTCATTGAGTCACCTGTGGTCACGATGAACGTGGTCGTCAGGATAAGGAACAGGATTGCAATCAGAGTCGGGAACGGTAGTTGCGAAGTAATAGCTAGTAGTACAGCTGGAAGGTTGAAACCTTCGAATGCGCTAGATATTACGCCTGGGTTCTCTAATTCAAACGCTAAGCCACTACCACCAACAATGCTGAACCAAAAACAAGTCACAAGCGGTGCAACGATGCTGATAGAAACGATCATTTGGCGAATAGTTCGGCCACGTGAGATACGAGCAATGAAGATCGCCATCATTGGGCCATAACCTAAGAACCAACCCCAGAAGAATACAGTCCAGCCACCTAGCCACGCAGTATCTTGGCGGTATAGCGCCATTGGGATAAAGTTGTCGACCATTTCACCGATGCCTTGTAGGTAACCATCAATGATAAAGCTGGTTGGGCCAACAAGGAGAATGTAAACGATTAGGCACACCGATAAGATGATGTTGTAACGGCTTACCAGTTGGATGCCTTTACTTAGACCACTTAATGCCGACAGCGTATACATTGCAATAGCGAATAGAATAACGACACTTTGGGTAGCAAAGCTATCAGAAATCCCAAACAGCTCGCTCAACGCATAGCTGATCTGTAGGCCAAGGAAGCCGATAGGGCCGATTGTACCTGCGGCTACTGCCACAATGCTGCACGCATCAACGACGTTACCAATCCAACTGTTGATTGCCTTGTCGCCCAGTACTGGGTAAAGCAGGGTGCGTGGCTTAAGAGGAAGGCCTTTTTCGTAGTGCAAGTACATAAGCACAATCGAAGAGAGACCACCTAAGATAGCCCATGCAAGGAAACCCCAGTGCATGAAAGATTGTGATAGTGCATTGAATGCCATCGCTTGAGGGTCTGCATTGCCATACAGCGGTGGAGCTGAAACAAAGTGAGCAATTGGCTCTGCAGCTGCCCAGAACACGCCACCACCCGCAAGGAGTGTACATAGGACGATAGACATCCATTTAAACGTGGTCATTTCTGGTAGGGCAAGCTTCCCTAAACGAACATGGCCTGTGCGACTTAGTGCAAGCACTAAACCGATAATGAAATTGAGTAGTAGTAGGACTTGCCAGAAAGCACCGAACCATTTAGTTGAGTAACTAAAGCCGATGTTGACAAGTTCGGACAATACGGAGGTGTTGGTGAAAGCAAGGATGACAAAGAGGGTCAGGAAACTGCCACTCAGCCAAAAGACTGGGTTTCCGAGTTCCAGTTTTTCACCCAAAGATTGAGCTCTATTGAAATCGATAGAAGTAGATTCTGCGTTGATGTTTTCGTTGGCGACTTGCGTCAAGTTGGACATTATTTCTTCGCTATATTTGGCTCTTTCAAGCCTATGTATTTCTCCCACATTCGGATAAAAATGTGAGGCTCGTCAAAAAAGCCGCTGATACTAACATATTTGTTATCCAAAAGTGGGCAATTTCATAAAATAATCTCAAATCGCCCCTAATTCCCTACTTTTTGGTTAGTTTTGATACGAATTCTCATCGAATCTAAATCATATTTCTAAATTTTGAGACACTATTTTTTTAGCTTTGCGAAATAAATTAATATTAGTTGTTGGTGCAAAATAAGTGTCGAGTCATTGCATGCTATAAACAAATTAATGCGAGTCATTTTATAAATAAGGAATATTTTAGGTGTTTAATTGGCACTGTTACCTACAGTTGTTTTGCGAAGGAATTTAAGTGGCAAAAAAAGTGTCATTTACTTTAAATATCTTAAAACAACAACTTAAGGGACTGCAAACATGCACCTAAATCAAGGAAGAGTGGCCAAAAAGGTTTTTACACTCAGTACTCTCACTGCGTCATGCTTAATGGCTTTCAATAGCTATGCGGCTGTGGATTGCTCAACGTTAGAAGCGTGGGATCCTGCCACGGTTTACACCGGCGGCGATCAAGTTTCACATGACGGTAGTGCTTACAAAGCCAATTATTGGAATCAAAATAACAACCCAAACCAATTCGAAGGTGACCATGCACAATGGAAGAAGGTTGATGTGTGTAGCGGTGGTGGTACGCCCAATGAAGTGCCAACGGCTTCGTTAACGACTCCATCAGCCTCTGACATAATCACTGAAGGCGATAACGTGGTGTTGAGTGCAACGGCGCTAGATTCTGACGGCAGTGTTACCTCGGTTGAATTCTTCATTGATGGAACTTCAGTTGCGGTTGTAACAGCTGCACCTTTCGAAGCGGCTTGGGCTGCAACGTCTGGTAGCCATCAGGTTTCGGTTGTTGCTACAGACAATGAAGGCGCGGCTAGCTTAGCGAGCGCGGTCTCTATTTCTGTCGATTCAGTTACACCTGGAAATGAAGCGCCGACAGTATCGGTTGCGCTTTCTGCATCTTCGGTTGATGTTGGTGGTGTGGTAACGCTTACCGCAACGGCAACAGACAGCGATGGTACGGTTGATAAGGTCGATTTTTATGTGGCAGGTTCTTTAGTCGGAACGGCTGCGACAAGCCCATACACGCTTAACTACACAACCACTCAAGCGGGTTCTTTAGCGGTTTACGCAAAAGCGACTGACAATCAAGGCGCAACGACAGATTCAGCGCTGGCTTCTTTGACGGTGAATGGCGTACCAACGGTGAGCACTTGTCGACCTGATGGCTTGTATCAAACTCAAGGTGTCGATGTTCCTTATTGTACGATTTACGATGATGAAGGCCGTGAGAAAATGGGCGCGGATCACCCACGTCGTGTCATTGGTTACTTCACCAGCTGGCGTGCAGGGGATGACCCACAAGCTGCTTACCTAGTAAATGACATTCCTTGGGAACAACTCACACACATTAACTACGCTTTCGTGAGCATCGGCTCAGATGGCAAAGTAAACGTGGGTGATGTGAACGATCCGAACAACGCAGCGGTTGGTAAAGAGTGGCCGGGCGTGGAAGTTGACCCAGCATTAGGCTTCAAAGGTCACTTCGGTGCATTAGCGACAGCGAAGAAAAAACACGATGTTAAGACTTTAATCTCAATCGGTGGTTGGGCGGAGACCGGTGGCCACTTCGCCACTGATGGTAGCCGAGTGGCTGATGGTGGTTTCTATACCATGACGACCAATGCTGACGGTTCTATTAACCATCAAGGTATCGAAACATTCGCAACTTCAGCGGTTGAAATGCTTCGTAAATACCAGTTCGATGGTCTAGATATCGATTACGAATACCCGACGTCAATGGCGGGCGCAGGTAATCCGTACGATAAAGACTTTATGGAACCACGTCGTCAATACCTATGGGCTTCTTACCAAGTGTTGATGAAAGTGTTGCGTGAGAAGCTTGATGCAGCCTCTTCGCAAGATGGCAATCACTACATGTTAACGATCGCGGCGCCTTCTTCGGGTTACCTACTGCGTGGTATGGAAACATTCGATGTAACCAAATATCTCGATTACGTAAATATCATGTCTTATGACCTTCACGGTGCGTGGAACGATCACGTAGGCCATAACGCTGCGTTGTTTGATACAGGTAAAGATTCAGAGTTAGCACAGTGGAACGTATACGGCACAGCGGCTTACGGCGGTATCGGTTACCTGAATACGGATTGGGCCTACCACTACTTCCGTGGTTCTATGCCAGCAGGTCGTATTAACATCGGTGTGCCTTACTACACACGTGGTTGGCAAGGTGTAACTGGTGGTGAGAATGGTCTTTGGGGCCGAGCAGCACTGCCAAACCAAGCTGAATGTTCAGCAGGTACTGGTGAAGGCGAGAAGAACAACTGTGGCCATGGCGCAATTGGTATCGATAACATGTGGCACGATACTGATCCGAAAGGCAACGAAATGGGTGCAGGTTCAAACCCAATGTGGCATGCGAAGAACTTAGAGAAAGGCATTTGGGGTTCTTATGCAGCAGCTTACAAGCTTGATCCTGTTAACGATCCTTCAGATGTTCTAATGGGGACTTACACGCGTAACTATGACAGCGTGGCTGTTGCTCCTTGGTTGTGGAACGCAGAGAAGGGCGTATTCCTTTCAACGGAAGATAAAGATTCTATCGATGTGAAAGCCGATTACGTTATCGACAAAGAAATCGGTGGCATCATGTTCTGGGAACTAGCAGGGGATTACAACTGTTACGTACTCGATGCGAACGGTAACCGAACTTCAATCGATACAACCGAACAGGCGTGTAATAGCGGAAACGGTGAGTTCCATATGGGTAACACTATGACGAAAGCTATCTACGATAAGTTTAAGTCAGCTACTCCATATGGAAACAAGGTTGCAACGGGTGCTATCCCAACGGAAGCATTAGATATTACTGTTTCTGTAGGTGGCTTCAAAGTCGGTGATCAAAACTATCCAATTAACCCTAAGATCACGTTTACAAACAATACAGGTCAAGCGCTTCCTGGTGGTACTGAGTTCCAGTTCGATATCCCAGTGTCTGCACCTGATAACGCAAAAGATCAATCGGGCGGTGGTTTGTCTGTGATTGCTTCTGGTCACACTCGTGCCAATAATATTGGTGGTCTAGATGGTCCGATGCACAGAGTAGCGTTTACATTACCTGCATGGAAAGAGCTTCCTGCTGGTGGTGTGTATGAACTCGATATGGTTTATTACTTGCCAATTTCTGGCCCTGCAAACTATACAGTGAATGTGAATAGTGTCGATTATGCATTTAGCTTTGAGCAGCCGGATCTACCACTGGGTGATATCAGTACTGGTGGCGGTAATCCTGGTGATGGCGGTACCAACCCAGGTACATGCGATACTGCGGGTTTAGCTGTATATCCCGACTTACCTCAGAAAGATTGGGCGGGTAACCCAAGCCACGCAAACACGGGCGACCAAGTGGTTCATAACGGTAGTGTTTACCAAGCAAACTGGTGGACAAGTGCCGAGCCGGGTAGTGACGGCAGTTGGACCAAAGTGTGCTCTTAATTTAAGGCTAAGCAATGTATTTATAGACAATAGAGCGTAGTAATAGGTAATAAATGCGAATGCTTTTAAGTCGATTTATCAGGGCTTTAGTATAAATTAAGTTATCAATTTAAACGTAAAATCAAAACGCCGAACTGAATCCAGTTCGGCGTTTTTGCTATAAGTCACAGATTGCACATGAAGGGCGCTATTAATATCGACTATCGTTCAGTAAAATAGATAAATGTGATATAAAACAGTCTGCTTATAAGAACATTAGCGTTACCTAAAATTTAAAAGCTATGAGGTAATTTTGAAAGTAAGACGTAAGTATATCCTCAACTTTTCCATCGTGTTGGCCCTAGTATCTCTGGTCCTCTCCGCTATTCAATTTAACCGAACCAAAGAATCACTTTTAGAGTCTAATCAATTCTTCTTCCGTACTATTGTAAACGCAAGCTACGACATCGTAGATACTACCGTTAACGAAGCTATTAAAACCTATCTCAAAGGTGTGACTGATACTGTCGCTTCTCACACACTAGGTGTCACTCCAGAACAAGAAGTTAAAGAAGTCATCCGAATTGCTAACGAATTGGTGATTGGAGAGTCAGGTTATATCTATTTGATGTCACCACAAGGTGTCCACCTGTATCATCCGTTTTTACAAGGGCAAAATCGCGCGCATTTAACCCATATTCAAACGCAACTGACCTCAAAGTCTGGAATGACTCAGTATTCTCATGCTAATCCACATGAAGTCGGCAAGCGTGCGAAGGTCGCGTATTCAGTGAGGCTACCGAGTGGTAATACATTGGTGGCGACCACTTATAAAGATGAACTCATGTACTTGGTCGATCTCGAAGCGCTTAAAGATAAACTAAGAAAGTATTCATATGGCGATAGTGGTTATGTATATATTGTTGATTTGCAAGGCGAGCTAGTCCTCCGACCCAATTTTGAACACGAACACTTGAAAGCCTTAATTGGTTATTCATCAGAGTTGCTCATCGATAAGGTCGTTGCTGAGCCTGAAGGGCATTTTAGTTACTCAATTTCAGATGACAACGGTACGACAAACAAAAACATTTTCTATAAGTTCTACCCATATCTGAATTGGATCATTTCTGCTGGAGTTTTGGAGCAAGAGCTCAATAAGAACCACAGTTTATTGCTAGTTAGTTTGATGACCTTGGTTATAAGTTTGCTTAGCATCATCGCCGTTTTGGTGCTTTACCTGCGGCACCGTCATTTAAAGATCTTAGATGTAGCTAGCTTAGATTATCTTACGGGGTTGAGTAATCGGCGGGACTTTATTTCTCAGGTTAAGATGAGAATTTTAGAGTGTTCGCCTTATCCGTTAAAAGGTGTTGGTATCATTCTTCTAGATATTGACCATTTTAAATCGGTAAACGATCTACACGGGCATAATGAAGGCGATAGAGTGATCTGTGCCGTTGCAAAAGTATTGAAGCAATTTGCAAATGAAAATCGTCTAATTGCTCGCTATGGCGGTGAGGAATTTATCTTTGTGACTTTTGATTGCAATGAATATCAATTGTACGAGTTGTCGGAAGAGCTTAGGCGTAGCGTCGAAAAAATTGAGGGGTTAGTGTTACCTGTAACGGTCAGTGTTGGGTGTCGCTATGCAAATGCACTGTTCCACATAGAAGGCACGATAGACCAAGCTGACAAAGCACTTTATCAAGCGAAAAAGAATGGACGCAATAACACACAGGTATACAGAGAGAGTCAATATCGTATTGTCTGTCATTGAAGTTTTCTAAAATTGATAAGCATGAAAAAGCCCAAATAGAACGTTCTATTTGGGCTTTTTTAGAATTGTTTGAAAGTGCTAGCCGTTAATCTAAGCTTTTGCTGCTTTCATCGCTTCATTTTTTTTTTCCTTTTGCATTTTTGCAAGGAAGTAGATGTTCACACAAGCGATGAAACCGTTGGTTGCAACCACTGGCCATGCATCAATCATAACGCCGTATGCTGTGAATAGAGTACAGCCAACAAAGTTAAGGACACGCAGACGCACGATATCTTTCATTGTTAATGAAATTGCGACCATAATAGATGCCGCGTAACCTAAAATTTCAACCATATTGAATTCCATTGTGTGACCCTCTTAAATTTGCCGATGCTTTATCGGTACCAATTCTTCTCTTCATGAGATGATTGAGGAAGCTCCGTGCCCCGAATGGTTTGGTTATGTTTAACTAAGTTTACTATACCGAGTCTATTTCTGTGGTTAAACCCCCAAAATGAGTAGAAGTGAAGGTTAGCGATTACGCAAACGTTTAATGATCTTTCTATTAATATAATTACTGTTTATGTTGAAGGTCAAATTGATAATTATTCTTGTATAGGAAAGGAAGCCGCGAATGATAAAACGATTCATATGTGCAACAAAAGGCGTAAATAAAGTCGCGTTGTTGGCTTTGATAGCGATTGGACTGACAGCGTGTACAACCAATGAAACGACTCCAACTCACAATTATGGCGTGGTGACCAGTGGTGACTTTGATTTCATGAAGCATGGGGTAGTCACGTACTCATGGCATCCCGAATCAGAGCAAGTGTACCTTTCTGAAAAATATGACAAGACGGTCGTCACTGATCTTGTACGCGAAGCGATTAAAGAACAACTTTCATTGAAAGGTTATCAGTTGAAATCCGGGGCTGGTGATGTCGTAGTGGGTTTTGGATTAGCTGAAGAATCTGAACTGAACGATGAATCGATCTTTGATGCGATTCAGCTATCTACAGGTGTGCCATTTTATAGTGATGATGGAAAGGTAAGCGAGAAAGGATCTTTGTATATTGCTTTTTTTGTTCCTAATTCGGAAGTTATACAGTGGCAAGCACTGGCGCAGTCTGGTATCCAACCTGATTTAGAGCCGAGCGAAAGCAAACAGCGGGTTATGGGCTTTGTTGAAATGTTATTTAGACGTATGCCCGAGAGGTAAAGCGAAGTGTTGAATGCATTCATTGAGTCAATCGTTTTTGTGCAAAAAACGGACAGGTCGCAGATTATACTTTTTTATTTGTAACGAACCGTACAAATACGTAAAGCAACGTAAAGTTCGCGCTTCTTTTGCTAGCATTTGTCTATACTGAACAAAACGTTAACTTAGGTTTAATTCAATGAAACGGTTCTCAAAATACTCTCTCCCTCTATTAAGTATGTTCATTGTAAGTAACGCAGCGATCGTAGCAAATACTGCTGTCGCGGCACCTTCTATAGTACCAAGCCCACCTAGCCTAGGCGCAAAAGGGTATGTGTTAATTGATTTTAACTCTGGTGATGTGCTGGTAGAAAAAAACGCACACACTAAGTTGAACCCAGCGAGTTTAACCAAGCTTATGACCAGTTATGTGGCTGGACAAGAGATGAAACGAGGTAACATCTCTGCGGATGATCAGGTGCGAATTAGCGAAAACGCATGGGCGAAAAACTTCCCTGATTCTTCAAAAATGTTCATCGAAGTGAACACTGATGTCGCGATGATGGATCTTTACCGTGGCTTGATTATTCAATCAGGGAACGATGCGAGTGTTGCGATTGCAGAACATGTTGCTGGCTCACAAGATGCATTTGTTGACTTGATGAACTCTTGGGCAGCTTCGCTAAAACTGGAAAATACCCATTTTGCGAATGCACATGGTTTAGATGCGGACGATCTCTATTCAACGCCTTATGATATCGCTCTATTAGGCCGTGCGATTATTCGCGATTTACCGGATGTGTATGGTTTATACAGCGAACGCTCGTTTAGCTACAACAAGATTACACAACACAACCGCAATGGCTTATTACGTGATAGAAGCTTGACGGTCGATGGCATGAAAACAGGCTACACCTCTGGTGCCGGCTACAGTTTAGCGAGTTCGGCGACACAAGGTGAGATGAGACTTATTGCGGTTGTGATGGGCGCATCAAGCGTTAAGAGTCGTGAGTCAGACAGCAAACAATTGTTGAGCTATGGTTTTCGTTTCTTCGATACGCTAAACCCTCATCAAGGCGGTGACCAAGTCGCTGAAGAGAAGGTGTGGTTTGGTGCTCAAGATACGTTGAAGCTAGGCGTTGCAGAAGATACGTTTATTACGCTGCCTAAGTCAGACAGCAAAAAGTTAACGGCATCGATTGAACTAATATCTGAACTGAAAGCCCCGATTTCAGAAGGCCAAACCTTAGGCGTTGTTCATTACACCGTTGATGGTGAAGATGTTCAAACTCAACCTTTGATCGCGTTGGAAGCGGTAGAGCAGGCTGGCTTGTTCAAACGCTTGATGGACTACGTAAAGCTATTTTTCGCTAGTCTGTTCTAAATCGAGGCTAGTCTGTTGTAAAGCGAGATAGTGGCGACAAGTCGCGATGGAAAACCATAAATAGTATGGGTGTTGTGAGTAAATCACAGCGCCTATTTTTATTTCTACATCAATCAAAACACTGCGCCGCACTATCTTTATTAGCCGTAGCGGTCGGTTTCGATTACTATACGCAAAATTTAGCAGCGTAGTCACTTATGACGATTGAGATAAAGAACGTAACCGAACCCGAAGTAACATGTGCTAATTGTCAGGCATGCTGTTGTCGTTTAGAGGTTATGATCATCACAGATACAGGCGTACCTGAAGAGCATATCGCTTATGATGAATGGGGCGGCGAAACGATGTTGCGACTCGACGACGGTTGGTGTTCTGCTGTAGATAGAGAAACACTGATGTGTACTATTTACGAAAACCGACCTTGGATCTGTCGTGAATTCGAAATGGCCTCTTTTGAATGTGTTGATCAGCGCAAGGATGTAATGGGTTAAGACTTTATCTTAGCTATCGATGTTAGTTGAGCTCTAACTGTTCTTAGAGCTTTAACTATTCCTTGCGCTCAAATACTTCGCAAGAAAATCGATAAACACTCGGATTCTTTGGGGCAAATAATCGCTCGCATGATACACCACGTACATTGGTAGCTGGTTATTACTCCAATCTTCCAATAACCTTTTTAGTTCTCCTTTCTCAACATACTCTTTGCCCATCCAATCCGGTAAAGCAACAATACCTAAACCTTGTCGAGCCATTTTAAGTAGCATATCTGGGCTATCTGAAGTGAATATTTGATTTACTTTAATGGTATTAGTTTTGTCGCTCTTGTCGGTAAAACGCCATTCATTCGCAGGGCTCATCAGGGAGTAGGTTAAGCATTGGTGTTCGCTCAAATCTTGTGGATACAGAGGAATCCCTTGTTTTTCTAGATAATCTGGTGATGCGAAGTAGTGAACTTTGTTGTTAAACAAGAAGCGTGCTTTTAGCCCTGAGTCTTTGAGTTGTGACGCGCGGATGGCAACATCAATATTGTGTTCATTAAGGTTGACGATGCGGTCATCGATGCTGAGGTTAATGCGGATACCTGGGTGCTGTTCAATGAAAGCTTGAAGCGGCTCACTGAGTAACATCGATGAAAAAGCACTTGGCGCAGATATCTTAAGCTCACCTTCCACGGATTCTGTTTCACGCTTGAGCCTACTTTCTATGGTAGACATCTCTTCGAGTAAACGGGAGCAATAAGTCAGGTAGTCTTTGCCTGCATGGGTTAGGGATATTTTGCGACTGTTTCGCTGAAACAGCGTCATTCCTAAATCACTTTCTAACCACGCAATCTTTTTACTTACGGCACTTTGTGTCACGTCGAGTTTATTGGCAGTAGCAGTAAAACTGTTCAGCTGCGCAGTTTCCACGAAGATACGAATACACTCAATTTTATCCATTCTAGTTGTCCTATATCTTGTACCTAAACCCAATCATTCCAAATTGGAATCCTAACTATCATAAAACTAGCATTTATCGTTCTATTTATGAATGGTTAAATGATTCCACTACGTTAATGATTCTTAAGAAAGGTGGCAACATGAGTACAGTAGTGAGTGTATTACTAGTGGTGTTCTTTTTATTGGCGAGTTCAATCAAGACAATTGCTTGGCAAAAGAAAGTGTTTGAAATCCAGCTTGGCTTTTTTAAAAGCTATGGATTAAATCGCGTCATCATGTTTCTAGTTGGCATGGTTGAGTTTACTGGAGCTGTATTGTTGCTCTGTGCTTTGGTTGGTTTAGCACCTGAACATACGCAACTGATGGGAGGTTTGATATTAGCGAGTACTTCACTAGGGGCGATTTACTTTCATTTGAGATTCGATACGTGGAAGGATGGTATTCCCGCGATGGTTACTCTGTTGGGTTCTGGCTTCTTGGTCATTGCATCGTACTAAGTTTATTCGACATGTAGCGATAGCTATGAGAGGCAAAGGAAATAAGAGTAGGGCACGAAGCCCTACCAAATGGAAACGGTTTAGAACTCAGAAGGCACTTCAAACTCGAGCCATTCACCGGTTGTTGGGTGAATCAGTTTTAAGTAGCCAGCGTGAAGGTGTAAACGCTCACGTTTGTATCCGTATAAGTCGTCACCACGAATCGGTACACCAAGGCCTGACGGGTGAGCACAGTGTACGCGCAGCTGGTGGGTTCGTCCTGTTTTAGGGTACAAGTGAACCTTGGTTTTGCCATTGTTGGTGCTGACCGCTTCCCAATGAGTTTCAGCATTACGTCCATGTTCATGGCAAACCAATTGTCTTGGTCTGTCTGTTATGTCGCCGCGCAAGGGCAAGCTGATATCGCCAGATTTGCCGTCGATTTCACCATCTAACAGAGCTATATATCGTTTCTCTACGGTTCTATCAATGAACTGCTTCTGGATGTGTTTATTGGACTCTGCGGTCAGCGCCAAGATCAATAAGCCTGACGTCGACATGTCCAATCGATGGATAATCAAAGGGCCTGTTGCATCGGGATAACGCGCTTTAATACGGGTATAAACAGAGTCTTCGATAAACTTACCAGGAACCGACAAGAACTCCTCGGGTTTATTCACCACCACGATCTCGTCATCTTCATAGACAATATCAAACGACTTACCAACCGCAGGGTTCACGATAAGCGGGTTCTCTTCTAATTCGATGCCGTTTAGCTGGTGGTCGAGGATCTCGAAGCTTTTACTTTGGCAAACCGGGTACAGGTTTGCGTGCTGGCGAATGACAGCCGTTGGAGGCAATCCCCACCAAAACTCAGACAATGCTAATGGCTGAAAGCCGTGTTCAAAAGCAAAATTAAGCAGCTTAGGTAGGCAGCAGTCGCCAGAGCCTTCAAGAGCGTCTTTGCCATCTAACAATTCAAGCAGGTTCTTTGATTCGAGAGCTTGGTTGTTAAAGCGATAATGAGACAACCGTTGCGCTTCTAATTCGGCTGAGATCGCTTGGTACTCTTGCTTGCGGCTCGTGAGTTCGCTTTCGATAGCATCAACTTGCGACTGGCGTTCTGCGATCTTTTGTTTCCACTCGATTCTAAGTGCTTTTAAGTCGCGTTTCTCTTGGCTGCTTTGATTGCCCAGTTGTTTGAGCAAATTCGCTGCTGACTCTAGATTCCCCAATGCCTTTTCTTGATTGGCTTGTTCTCTGAGTTCGTTACGCTGAGATTTGTTTGCTGCCAAGGCTAATTGAAAGGCTTCGATAGCTTGTGCTGATTCGATTTTTAACTCTTCAAATTCAGCCAATAATGCGTCTAGGTTGTGCGACTGTTGTAGTTTTTCAATGTCATCCGCTAGTTGCGATTGGCGAGCAAGGTTTGCACTGTTGTGAGATTGAAACTGTTCTGAATCGAAGGCTGATGGAACAAAGTTAATGTTGTTTAACTGAGAGGCCAAAGACGGATATAACTGCAAACCTGAAAACGCAGAAAGGTAACCTAGCTCTTGTGTAGTTGGGTTCTGAACAAGAAGCACGGCGTAGAGGTTGCCTTGCGATGTTTCATTCACACCGCAGTCGAGTAACGACTGCTGAAGTTGCTGCATGGCAAACTCACACGTTGGATGTGGTGTGTAGTAGTACGGAAACGTAAAACGAGTCGGTAGCGGTAAGTCTACATTCGTATTGTCGTTTTTTAGGTGCAGTGGTGTGTATTGAGCAAGGTTTGCTGACATGAAGATCAAACTCTATGGCTGTTCAGTTAGAGTTCGGTATTGTTGTCGAAATGAAGGCAAATGAGAAGCCAAAGCGAAAGATAAATCGGCTTTGGCTTCATTTAGTTGCTTTTGCTTATCCGAAGCGCGTCCGAGCTTGATTGAAACTCGATCAGTTCGAGTGTTCTAGCTCTAGTTGCTCGGCTTTTTGGTAAGCAGGGTGGCTCGTTAAAAGATCACCGTATTTAGCAATGTTAGGGTAGAGCGCAGTGGCACCGAAGTTACCCACGATTTCTACGATGAACGACATCATGAAATCGGCACCCGTCAGAGTATCAGCAACAAGGTAAGTTTTACCTTCAAGCGCTTCGTTGACAAAGGTTAGGATCTTTTGGTTTTCATCATCAGCGTAGCCGCCAAGGAAATTAGTCTCGCAACCGTCTTTCATCACAAAGATTTTAAGTAGCATTGGCAGAATACCAGAGCTTTCAGCGAAGTGAAGCCACTGTGAGTATTCCACGTAGTCAGCGGTGCCGCGCACTGGTGCGAACTTACCTTGACCGTATTTGTCGATTAGGTACTCGGTGATAGCACCAGATTCGCTGATCACGACGCCATCGTCTTCAATAACCGGAGATTTACCAAGAGGATGAACGGCCTTCAATTCTGGTGGCGCTAGAAACGTTACACTGTCTCGTTGGTATGGTTTGATTTGGTAATCTACTCCAAGCTCTTCCAATAGCCAGATGATGCGTTTTGAGCGAGATTTGTTTAGGTGATGCAAAGTAATCATGATTTTACCTAGTTAACTGGTTCAGTTTTTGAATTTATTTAGCTTCGTTTGTTTTGATAACAAGCTTACCGAAGTTTTGGCCTTCCAATAGACCCATGAATGCTTGTGGCGCCTCGTCTAGGCCTTCAACTAGGTGCTCACGGTAATGCATCTTGCCTTGAGACAACCATTCTGTCATTTGAACAGCAAACTCATTGTAACGGTGTGCGTAATCATCAAAGATAATGAAACCTTGCATCTTAATACGCTTGACCAAAAGAGTGCCCATAAGGCTAGACATGCGATCTGGGCCTTCAGGAAGTGATGTCGCATTGTATTGTGAAATAAGGCCACAAACAGGAATGCGAGCACCAGTGTTAAGCAACGGCATTACCGCATCGAACACCTTGCCGCCAACGTTTTCAAAATAAACGTCGATGCCGTTGCTACATGCTTTAGCCAGTTGCTCCGCGAAGTCGTCGGCTTTGTGGTCGATACATTCATCAAAACCAAGCACTTCTTTCGCGTACTGACATTTCTCTTGACCACCAGCAACGCCAATGACACGACAGCCTTTTAATTTTCCGATTTGGCCAACGGTTGCGCCTACTGCACCTGTTGCAGCCGCAACGACTAGAGTGTCGCCTTCTTTAGGTTGGCCGATATCAAGTAAGCCCATGTACGCAGTAAAGCCTGGCATACCCATGATGCCTAGTGCGTAAGAAGGGTGTGTTGGCTCTTTACCTAGTTTGATTAGGCCTTCACCATCAGACACACCAAGATCTTGCCAACCGGTGTAAGCCAGTACCCATTCGCCAACTTCAAAATCGCTATTGTTTGACTCTTCAACCTGACACACGGTTGCACCGACCATCACTTCATCAATCGCAACAGGGTCTGCGTAAGATTTAGCATCGCTCATTCGGCCACGCATGTACGGGTCTAGAGAAAGGTAAACTGAGCGAAGTAACATCTCGCCGTCTTTAATTGTTGGTGCGGCTACTGTCTCCAAACGGAAGTTATCTTGAGTCGGTGCGCCTACTGGGCGAGAAGCCAATACGATGCGGCGGTTGTCTTGTTGAGTCATTGGGTATCCTTAATTTTATATTATGTTTATTTAGAATTAGACCAGTCGTCTAGTCTTGTTGTCTAAAAATCCCGCCGTCATCAAATGATAAGAGGGCGGGTTATCTGTCGTTAGTAAAGACTAAACACAGTACGTGGTTAGTTTTTACCTTTTAAAATCTGTTGGGTTAGGTTTAAAGCTGATTCTAAGCTACGTGAACTCTGGCTTAGTTTGCTTAATAAGCTTGCGCCTAACCACATAGAATATAGATTTTGAGCGGTTTCTTGGCTCTCTTCAACCTTTATCGAGCCATCATCAATACCACCGACAATGCACTGCTCGATGGTATGCGTCACTTTCTCAGCACCTTTCAATAGCGCTTGGCGCATAGGATCAGAAAGATCAGAAACTTCGGCGCTGAGCTTAACGACTAAGCATTTATGAGCGTTACAAGTACCGTTTTCAATCTGTGACCATCGAGTGAAATAACTGATAATTCTCTGGTAATGGTTGCCTTCACCATGAACCAAAATAGTTTCAACTCTGCTGATGTAGGTCTCAAAATAGTGCTGGATCAGAGCCTCGCCAAATTGCTCTTTAGATTTAAAGTAGTGGTAAAACGATCCTTTTGGAACATCCGCTTCTTTAAGCAATTGCGATAAGCCAACGCCGTTAAAGCCGTTGTTCACTATTAATTGGTAGCCAACATCTAAAACATGCAGGCGTGTGTCGTTCGTTTTATCGTTCATGGGCTTACTATAAGTTAAATTAGACCAGTCGTCTAGTCTTCGGCTTTTTGAGGTATATTCCGTCGTTACAAAAGTGGCTTCAAATATTCAAACGTTCACATATAAAAAAGCCCCAACATAGCTCGTATGTTAGGGCTTAAATCAGTCTCTTCAATTATTTGATAGAGATTAACTCAACATCAAAAATCAAAGTTGCTGATGGTGGGATAGGGCCTGAACCACCTTTACCGTAAGCCAATTGGCTTGGGATAAACAGGCGAACTTTTTGGCCTTCGACCATGTAAGTCAAACCTTCTTGCCAGCCTTTGATCACTTGTTTAAGAGCAAATGAGATTGGCTCACCACGATCAACAGAGCTGTCGAAAACAGTGCCGTCGATAAGTGTACCGTGGTAATGAACCGTTACTTTGCTGTTCTTAGTTGGGTGCTCTGTACCAGTACCTTCTTCAAGAACTAGGTATTGAAGACCACTTTCAGTCGTAACAACCCCTTCTTTAGCGCCGTTTTCGATAAGGAATTGTTGGCCTTGTTCAATATTTTCTTCGCCAGATTTATGGTTCATCCAAGTGCGGTAGATCATGAAGCCAGCCAAAATAAAGACAATGACCGGGATGATAAATTTAGACATAGTAAAACCTATTTATTGTTGATTTTTTATAGAGAAAAGCCGTTAAGGCTGAGTCAAAAGGTAGTTGATCGTTTTTGCGATACCTTGAACATCTTGGTGACCTGCTGTTAGTACTTGGTATTTACCGTTGATGATAAATGTTGGTACTGAGTTGATTTGACCTTTAACCGAGATCTCTTCAGCTTTCTTTACGTAGTCAAATAGAGCGACTTGCTGTTCTTTGTTCAGTTGGTATGGGCTAACCAGACCACGAGAAGTGAACGCAGTCTCTAGAGCTTGTTGACGTTGTTCAGGAGTCGCATCTGCACCCATTTGAACCGCACCAAATAGGTCGTCCATGAACGCGTGGTCAGGGGTCGCATCAAGTTGCATTACTGCTGTGTAGTAGATCATTGCGCTGATTTGAGCACTTTCATTGAACGTAACGTGCATCTTGCCAATAGTTTGGTCTGTTAGAGATTCGATCTCTGGAATTGCACTTTCCATTTGACGGCAGTGACCACAATTTAGAGAGAAGATTTCAGTGATCGGAGACAGGTTAAATTCAGTTAGAGCAGTAGGCAGCGCTTCGTATTGAACGCCTTTCTGTGGCTCGTCTGTTTCACTACAACCCGCGATAATCAGTACGGCAGCAAGTGCTGTGATGAATTTAGTAAATGGTTTAAACATAATGTTTGCTCTAGCGTTGAGAAGTCGTGAGATTCTAACTATTTAGTACGAATTGGAAAACAATTATAAGGTAAATAAATGCAAACAGTTGGAACGGGCGGGCGATGACAGGCGAGTTGACGATTAACTGTGATCAAAAACACTTTTTTTGGACGTGCTTTCTTTTCGTATAAAGTTTTTGTCTAAAGTTTTTCTCTCAGTGCCGATATAGACATTAGTGAATGGTTTATCTGCATAAGTGGTTGGTGAAGTAATGAGATATTTAGCGATAATGTTAAGCATAGCTTTGGCTGGGTGCGAAACTACGTTACCAACAGGGTTATTCGGTGAGGATATGTTACAAACTGCACCGAAAACTGATTATGACATTATGTACCCTGAATGGGGTGTGGTTCAAACCACTCATCAGCAAGGAACTATTACCACTAACTACGGACGTGGCGTTTCGACCAATGATCCACTGGAAGTCTTTTTAAGACAAAACCGTATCGATTTTGAAGTTTTACCTGGCAACCATGTGATGGTAAAGCTTGTACAGCATGTGAACTTTAAAACAGGTTCGACATCTCCTGAACCCGCTTACAACAATTGGTTGGACACGTTAGGCAGCTATCTTTCTCGACGCCAAGACATTGATGTCGTCATTGAAGGACACACTGATAATACAGGCAGTGATCGTGTTAATGATCCGCTCTCTGAACAGCGCGCAAAAGAAGTGAAAGCTCGCTTAGAAAGTAACTATGTTTCGAGTCGTGCTATTTACACCCGCGGTTTCGGTGAGTACGTTCCCGCGTGTAACAACGCTTCAGCACAAGGTAAAGCCTGTAACCGCCGTGTAGAGTTGATGCTGATTGTGGCGAAATAGATGCGAGAAGCTTGATTCTTTGAATCGAAAGAGCGTATCGATTACAGACATAAAAAAATCCCTCATGAAGAGGGATTTTTTGTATTTAGCTTGTGTTGCTTTTTCCGCTTATGCGAACTGTTTTTCTAAGTAAGATACGATATCCGAAGATTCGTACATCCACTCAGTTTTACCGTCTTTCTCGATACGTAGACAAGGCACTTTCACACGACCGCCGCCAGCTTCAAGTTCTGCACGGTGTTGTTCGTTGTTTTTTGCATCACGAAGTTCAAACTGAACAGACTGACGTTTCATCGAGCGTCGTACTTTTACACAAAATGGACATGCTTCGAATTGGTACAACGTGTGCGTTTTTGCCTGTTCGTTCACTTTGCTTTGTTCTTCTTGAGAACGCTTCACACCGCGTGGGCTGAAAACAAAATTCAACAGCAAGATGACGCGACCTAAAAACCAACGGATAAACTTCATAACTCTCTCTACATATTTAAAATTAGCGTTACAATTTGCAGCATTATATACACAAGTTTTGTCAGATGCTCGCAACAAACCGCTAATATCTATTTTGTCCGTTCGATCGTGTGAGACTTCGCCACATTTAGCCCTAAACGTTTGGACAGTCGAGTCAGGTTTGCTCGGTCTGTTTTCAGAACTCGCCCTGCTTGCGCCCAGTTAAAGTTGGCATCTTCCAACACCTCAGTGATGATGCTGCGTTGAAAATCATCGGTAGCGCCACGTAAACCTGCAGATAGGTCGATCGTTGGTGTTGATAAAGGTGTGTTTTTTACCTGTGTCGTCGCTATAGGCTGATCTTGGTCGAGTGGGCCACAATCTTCTTTAGTGATTGTCACGAGGTTTTTGTTGGTGCTACGAGCTAATGCTTTTAGTGCTGAACGGCTAATCACGTGCTCAAGCTCACGTACGTTACCTGGCCAACCGTAACGGTTTAAAAATACCAGTACATCAGAGCGGAATTTAACTTGGTTGATACCAAGTTTACGACGTGCCTGTTCTAGGAAGAAGCCTGCTAGCAAGCTGATGTCGTCACCTCGGTCTTTCAGAGCTGGCACTGCGATAGGGTACACACTCAATCGGTGGTATAAATCGGCTCTGAATCGACCGTCTTCAACTTCTTGCTTTAAGTCTCGGTTGGTTGCAGCTAAAACACGAACATCAATAGTTTGAATGTTGTCTTGGCCTACAGGTTGGATTTCGTTGTTTTGCAGTGCACGCAATAGCTTACTTTGTGCTGCTAAAGGCAATTCACCAATTTCATCTAAGAATAGCGTGCCGCCATCGGCTAGAGCAAACTTACCTAAGCGGTTTTTGTCTGCACCAGTAAACGCGCCACGAACGTGACCAAATAGTTCACTCTCTACCAAGTTCTCAGGAATAGCTGCACAGTTGACATAGACGAGTGGGTTACGTTTACGCTGCGATTGGTGATGCAGGGTTCGAGCAACGAGCTCTTTACCAACACCTGTATCACCATGAATCAGAATATTAAATTCAGAGGGTGCGACAACCGCGATATCGTTTTTAAGCGCGACCATGGTGTCACTATTACCAATCAATTCGCCGCCGTCACGTTCCCACGCTTCAACATTCAGCTCTTCCAGTAATTGCTTTGACTGTTTTGCTTGATGTTCAAGTTGCGAGAAAGTCATCGCCATTTGCATCGTAGAGGCAGCAATAGCAGCGAGAACTTCTAGGTTCCGAGCAGGAATATTCGCGAAGACATCAGGTTTTAGGCTGTCGAGGGTTAGTACCCCTAACAATTTGTCACCAAAAAGAAGAGGCAAACCCATACAGGCATGCATAGGCAAATCGCCGTCGTGGTCGATCAGTAAGCCATCGAAAGGATCAGGCAATGAGCTATCCGCATCAAAACGAACTGGAGAACGCGATGCACAAATCGCATCAAAACGTGGATGTTCTGAAATAATAAAGCGGCGACCGAATGTATCTCGACTGAGCCCTTGCATTGCGATGGGTACTAGCGTGTCGCCTTGAAGGCTTAAAAGTGCGACACAATCACACGTTATGGTTTTACGAATGGCATCGATTAAGCGATTGAAACGGTCTTGATCGTTCACACCGCTGGCTAAACCAATGGTCATTTCCATGAGAGTGGATGCTGAGATATCTTGCATAAAGGGCTCATACTGTTTGTATTTTTATACATGGTAGAGTCTTTATGACATAAAAAAAAGGTCTTTTTGACTAAAGTTTGAAGAGGGTTTTTGAAGGAATGCTAGGCACAACAAGCTTTCGCATGTTGGCACCGTTTGTGCAGTGTGTCCATTGCGTGTTGTCTATATGACTGAATAACTGACCTATCATTGATTTGAATCAATTAATGCGAATTTATCAGTCCACGTAATTCTCATAAAAATAGTAGCCAAAGAGCTCATTGAGAAAGAATTAATATAAAGTCATCTTTAAATAAAATTAGTCAATTTGACATGAAAGGTCAAAAGACTAAGTGTTCGGAGTAAATCAATGCTAAACAATCTACATATCAACATCATCAAATCGACGATTCCTCTTTTAGAAAGCGCAGGCCCTGCTTTAACTCAACACTTCTATCAACGCATGTTCACGCATAACCCTGAATTGAAAGATATCTTCAATATGACTCATCAAAGAACAGGTCGCCAAGGTGTTGCACTGTTTGAAGCTATCGCAGCTTATGCAAAGAACATCGAAAATCTAGCAGCGTTAACCTCAGCGGTTGAGCGTATTGCACAGAAACACACAAGCTTTAATATTCAACCAGACCATTACCAAATCGTTGGTCTTCACCTA
Source organism: Vibrio sp. 10N.222.54.E6 (assembly GCF_041473955.1). Classification (NCBI taxonomy): domain Bacteria; kingdom Pseudomonadati; phylum Pseudomonadota; class Gammaproteobacteria; order Vibrionales; family Vibrionaceae; genus Vibrio; species Vibrio sp. 10N.222.54.E6. Next base: position 42,653 of record NZ_JBFRTD010000032.1, read on the forward strand.
ATTGAAACACTGCGTGAATTAGCTGCTGATGCATTCACCCCAGAAGTAGAAGAAGCGTGGACTGCGGCTTACCTATTCTTAGCGCAAGTATTCATCGACCGTGAAGCTGAACTTTACCTACAGCGCAAGCAAGCTGTTGGTGGTTGGGAAGCTGCACGTGCATTCGTAATTGCAGATAAAATTGAAGAATCAGCATTAGTAACAAGCTTCATCCTACAACCAAAAGATGGCGGTGACGTTCTGGATTATACGCCAGGACAATATATTGGTATCGAAGTGAAACCTGAAGGTGCTCAGTACAGCGAGATCCGTCAATACTCACTATCAGACAAGCCAAACGGCAAGCAGTACCGAATTTCTGTGAAACGTGAAGCCCAAGGTCAAGAAACTCAAGGCGTAGTATCTAATCACATGCACGATACTGTTGCTGTCGGTGATGAAGTTAGCCTATATGCCCCAGCGGGTGACTTCATGTATCAAGAGCGTAGCAAGCCAGTAACGCTTATCTCTGCTGGCGTGGGTGTAACACCAATGCAATCAATGCTTGAGTTCTTAAACAACCAGCAGAAAAACGAACCTGTACTGTACCTTCACGCTTGTGAAAACGTAGGTCAACACTCTTTCACGACTCGCGTTAAAGATATTGTTGCCGATAAAGGTTGGGAAGCGAAAACGTGGTACATGAACAAAGGAGAGTCTGCGTGTGAGAACACACATGAAGGTCAAATGGATCTAGCGTCTATCTCCGATACTAAAGGCTTTGAAGAGAGTGATTTCTATATCTGTGGCCCTGTTGGTTTCATGAAAAACATCGTAGAGCAGTTAGACGCACTTAAAGTAGATCGCTCACGCGTACACTACGAAGTCTTTGGCCCTCACGCTAATTTCTAATAGCTCTCGACAGTTCTATTAACACTCGCCTGAACTATTGACACCTTGCCTATTCAAAGGCCTCACATTGTGAGGCCTTTTTTCGTTTGGTTTGTCCAGCGAGAGACAATTGGATATTGGAGTAGGGGGTGATCAAGGTAAGATCTTCTGGCGTTCGTTTTAAGAACGCTTAACCTTTTTGGACATGTAATCAGAATCAAAAAACTCAGGCCAGTACATTTTCACATAACCGCCTGCCACCCAAATCACTAGGATGGTCGCGATGGTTAATTCAAAGAAGCCGAATTTATGCAGCCAATACCATTGTGGGTATTCAGCACCGAAAAATGTGGTTAAGCGGTGCATAGCAATGGCGCTGATCACGGACGGGAAGGTGACGGCTGCAATCGAAGGTTGGAACTTAAGACGCATTAGACGGATGTAACATAAGTAAATCAATAGAGTCATGGTGATAGCAATGCCAGCCAATGCTCCTGTCAGAATCGGATCTGGGTTGTCGAAGTTCACCAAGTAAGCGGCTAAAGATAAGTTAACCGGAGCCGCCATGATTGCGAGTGTTGGTCTTGCTCGACGTGGCAGGTTTCCTTCGAATACCAAGCGGTACAACACCACTGGCAGCATTAGGAAATAGATACCGATACAAGTGGCCGCCAGTGTCTCTGAAAAAACGGTGTGTCCAAACTGTGTACCTGCTAAGGAACTGCTGATTAACCCCACGGGATACAGGAACCAACTCGGCACAATGTTCGACATTTTGAAATTGAGGATCTGGAAACTAAAGAACAACACCATCATGGTAAAATGCAACAACAACGCGCAGAACCAGACTGGATAGGCGATTATTGGAGATATCTCGGCGAGATAGTCACATAGAATCAATAACGCCATGCTCATCGGCGCCATTAAGCTTCCGCTAAGTGGATGGCGAATGTCATTGATAAAAGTATCAAAACTTGTGAGATAACGAAGTAAAACGGGCAGCAATAACAGTGCGCCAAACGCAGCAAGGTAAGGACGAATGAGCTCACCAACCCCTGGAAGATATAATGCCCAAGCTTGCCCCAGCCCTATAACGCCAAGTGCTAAAGACGCCTGAGATGGTGGAACATTCTTTACTTGGGTTAATCTTCTCCAGTTCAACGACTTGCTCCACTCAGTTAAATGTAGAACGTATACTCTAATCAAAACGTTCAGTCATGCTCACAATCGGTGTTGTTAGGCATGTAAATAATTTCGTGGATAATAGCAAGTTTAACGTTTGCTTTTAAGGTTTTGATTCGAAATTGATATATAAAGCGCGATGAAAGTGTTTTTGATTTTCTTGAGTGTTCTATAAATATTGAGCTTGGTTTGCTTATTGTATTAGTGGAATTTGATTGTATTAGTGGAACTTAACGAGTTACGTTTAAGTCCCACATTTGAACTGACGTTTTCAATGCAATTAACGAACTTCCTCTTGCTGAGGGAGATCTTGCTGTCTTAGTTTCTCGTTTTTCAGCGTGCGGTTAAGTAGTTGGCTGTAAATTGGCTGACCACCTAACATCTGAGCAATGATTACCGCGCCTAAGCAGGTGATGATCAACGGTAAGATGAGGTAGTAGTTATTGGTCATTTCAATAACCAACAGTATGCCAGTGATAGGCGCTCGCACAGTGGCGGCAAATAAGGCGCCCATGCCGGCAATCGCAAACATACCCGGCTCTATGTTCAGTTCAGGGAAGAATGCCGCCGCGATAAGCCCAAATGCGTATCCAAAGAGTGTTCCTAGAGCAAGCATTGGTGCAAAGATACCACCCGGTGCACCAGAGCCGAAACAAAGTAGCGTGGTGAGCACGCGCCCTAAGAAGATTAACAGCAGCACGTTTGCGCTGTAGTTGCCATTAGTGATATTCGGGATGATACCAATACCACCGCCAGTCAACTCCGGTATATAGAGCAGCAATAAGCCAAAGCAACCGCCCAATAGGGAACCTGTCATTAAGTAGCGTTTACGGTCATTCTTGTGTATTGCCACAAACAGGTCTTGCGAAAGTGTAATTAGCTTATTGAAAATCACACCAAACAGGCCGAACAATACACCTAACAACAAGAATAGCCACAGAGCATCCAGTTCAGGCGGTTGGTATTGAGGCATTGTGATAACGGCAGATTGGCCATTGATCGAACGAAATACAATATTGGCTGAAACCGCCGAGATGATGACGGCTTTGATTGAAATGAGTGAGTAGCGAAACTGCGGTCTCATCTCCTCGACTACAAACATGATTCCGGCGAGTGGTGCATTGAATGCCGCGGCCAAACCACCTGCGGCACCCGAAGCCAATAGTGAATGTCGGGCGTCGTCATCTTTGACTCGAAAGATATCGGTGACCATGCGACCAATACTGCCGCCCATTTGAACGGTTGGTCCTTCTCGACCTAAAACCATACCAGAGCCTAATGCGCCCATACCGCCAAAGAATTTTACTGGCAATACTCTCCACCATCGAACAGGGCGCATACCGTCCATCGCCCCTTCAATTTCAGGGATGCCTGAGCCTGCAGCCTCTGGAGCGAAACGGTGAACAAGGAAGTAACCAATAAAGGCAAATGCAGCACTAATAAGGAAAGCGGCGAGCCAAAGAGGTAAATAGCTACCAATCTCATCTTTAAGCCAATCGGTACGAGTTTCGGTGATGAAATGAACCGCGACTTCGAAATAGGTACCCACCACGCCAGCAAGTACACCTACAATACAAGAAAGAAAGAGAACGGAAGCGGGTGTCTTATCTCTTGAGAGAAATTGATTAATAGCATCCCTTGGCATTTTGGCTAATAAGGATTGCTTAATTTTCTCTCTTCTGGTCATTGAGATAAGGCTCCTGAATGGGTTAAGGCGGGACTGCAATAAATTATACGCGTCCTCTTCATATCCTATAGCAGCAAAGATGAAAAGTTGAATTTCATTTATGGAATGTACGTGTTACATAAATGGAATATATGGGCAATAGTGGAATCCTCGTCACAATTTTGATCGATTCTCAGATGGCACCTTGAATATCCCTAAAAATGAACCATAGTTAAATCGTAAAGCAACATAACAAACCGCAAGGAGACGTGAGGTTTTACACACAATTTGGATGGATTCAGATACAAAGTTTTAGTTTCTCGTTAATTGTTCAGGTCGATATTTAAGGCTTCCTGATTCGCGAACTCACGATTGAGTAACGAGAGTGAGGCGTACTGATAAGTACGCCTTTAGTTCGTCTGGAGCATTTATTTTTCTTCGTTCCCCCCTTTCTAGTGACACTCATACAACTTCTGGCTTAAATCATTCTCCGTACATACAAGCGATTGGGGTCAATTTCTCCGTGATTGTGTATATACTCCTTAAAAAAGGAGAACTGATATGATCAAAAAAGTTCCTACAAACATAATTACGGGTTTTCTAGGTGTCGGTAAGACGACCGCTATTTTGAACCTTCTAAAAAATAAACCTGAGAATGAAAACTGGGCTGTCCTAGTTAATGAGTTCGGCGAAATCGGCATTGATGGCGCATTGATGACGGATCAAGGTGCTTTGATTAAAGAAGTACCGGGTGGCTGCATGTGCTGTACTGCTGGTGTGCCTATGTCGGTAGGTATTAATGCCTTACTGCGCCAAAAACCGGACCGTTTATTGATTGAGCCGACAGGGCTTGGTCACCCTAAACAAGTGATTGCGACACTGACTTCCGATCAGTACACGCCTTATGTTGATTTAAAAGCGACGCTTGGTTTGGTTGACCCTCGAAATCTTTCTAATGAAAAGTACACCTTGAATCAGAATTTTAATGATCAACTGGACAGTGCTGATGTGATTCTTGGTACTAAGGTTGACCTTGTTCATTCTGAAGACATCGATGTGTTCAATGATTGGGTGACGGATCAAACGCCAGCAAAAGTCTTCCATAAGCTAATTCACGATGGTGAAGTGCCATTGGAAGTGTTGGACATTGAAAGAGTATACGGTAGTGCTTCCTCTCATATTGAAGCGCATCATCACGATCACGCTGAGCAAGAGCCTCAATTCCAACTTCCTCCCGGTGAAGCTTTCATCCGTAAAGAGAATAAAGGGCAGGGCTACTTTAGTTGTGGCTGGTTGTTTGGCGCAGAGCATAAGTTTGATTTTGATGCGCTGTTTTCAATGCTGTCGGATCTAACGGCTGAGCGTGTAAAAGCCGTAGTGAACACCGACCAAGGTTGCTACGCATTCAATGTGGCGAATCAAGTGGTGTCAGTGAATGAAATTTCCCTTGATGGCTTTGAGTCTCGTCTTGAAGTGATCGACTCGCAGTTAATGCCGTGGAGCGATCTCGAGCAGATTCTACTCAAGCTGTGTGGCATCAAATAGCCCTGTTTTTGCTGTTTGAACCAAGGATCTTGGTGTTTACCTCGTTGAAGGCGGGATAAACACCAGATTAAATGAGAAAGTTTGCGTTATATCACGATAAATGTGAGATAAATCACTCTAATTACTTTATAGTGCTCGGCTGAAATAAGAATGTAGGCTGTCTGCTTAAGGAACCCGTAACAATGTCATTTTCCTCTCAAGGTTTTGCTCCTGAATTAGTCAAAGCGTTGACTGAGTGTGGTTATGAAAAACTCACTCCAATTCAACAAAAAGCGATTCCAATGGCTCGTAAAGGCCATGATATTTTTGCTACTGCTCAAACCGGTACGGGTAAAACAGCGGCATTTTCATTGCCTGTTATCCAACACCTTTTGAACAGCGGCAAAAAGGCTTCTAGAGGAACGGCTCGCGGCCTTATTCTTGCTCCAACTCGTGAGCTTGCTGCGCAGATCGCTCAAAACATTAAAGACTACGTTAAATACACTGAACTAAGCGTTTCAGCGGTTTACGGTGGTAACAAAATGTCTTCACAAGTTCGTCAATTAGAGCTGGGTGTGGATATTTTGGTTGCAACACCTGGACGTTTAGAAGAGCACTTAGAAGCGGGTAACGTGTCTATCGCAAACCTAGAATTTCTAGTATTTGATGAAGCTGACCGTATCCTTGATATGGGCTTCATTAATGCCGTTCGTAAGATCATGCTAGATGTAGAAACATCACCGCAAATCATGATGTTCTCTGCAACGACTTCTACTCAGTTAAACCAACTGTCTGTTGATATTCTACGTAAACCAAAACGTATCAGTGTTGAGCGCGAAAACTCAACGGCTTCTACTGTTGGTCACGTGGTTTACCCTGTGGATCAAGAGCGTAAAACAGAACTGCTTTCTGAGCTGATTGGCCGTAAAAACTGGCGCCAAGTGCTTGTGTTCGTGAACTACAAAGAAACAGCGAATGACGTTGTTAAAGAGCTTAAATTAGACGGCATTAAAGCGGTACTTTGTCACGGTGATAAAGCACAAAGCGCTCGTCGTCGTGCTTTGGATGACTTCAAAGAAGGCAGAGCACGTGTGATGGTAGCAACCGACGTTGCAGCTCGTGGTCTTGATATCGAAGACTTACCACATGTAATTAACTACGACATGCCTTTCCTAGCGGAAGATTACGTTCACCGTATTGGCCGTACAGGTCGCGCTGGTAAACAAGGTCATGCGATTTCTTTCGTTAACCGCGAAGAAGAGTTGACTGTTGTTCAAGTTGAAACACTGATTCAACAACGTATTCGCCGTGTTGAACAACCGGGTTATGAACCGAAGAAACGTGATGCTTACATCGAGAAGCTGAACACTAAATCGGCGTACAAAAACCGCCAAGGTCGTAAGAACAACGCGAACGAAGAGCCTCAAGATCAAGCAAGCGCAGAACGTCGTTTGACTATGATGAAGCGAATTAAAAACCGTCGTAAGTAAAATTACGGTTGGTAATGGAAAAGAGCCACTGTATTGTGGCTCTTTTTCGTTGTGTCGCTAAATATAAGGTAGCTCCTTAGAAAGACAGCTCAACAAGCTAAACACTTAAATAAAAATAAGTCGATAAGGTAATAATATGGATAGCGCACTACTTTGGGCTTTTATTCCCACATTTTTCTTTGTGTCAATTACGCCCGGTATGTGTATGACCTTGGCGTTGACACTTGGAATGAGTGTTGGATACAAGCGTACATTATGGATGATGATCGGTGAATTGGCTGGTGTTGCGGTGGTTTCTATTGCTGCGGTATTGGGTATTGCATCTATTATGTTGAACTACCCGTGGCTTTTTACAGGCTTTAAATTTGTTGGTGCAGCTTACTTGTTCTATTTAGGCGTTCAGATGTGGCGTTCGAGAGGCAAACTGGCGATCAGCACTGACAACCAAACAACAAAAGTCAGCAATGATTGGGACTTGGTGGTTCAAGGTTTTGTCACTGCAATTGCGAACCCAAAAGGCTGGGCGTTTATGATTTCTCTGCTGCCTCCCTTTATTAACAGCAATAAAGACTTAGCGCCGCAGTTGTTGATTTTGGTGTCGATTATTCTGGTTTCTGAGTTTGTTTGCATGACCTTATACGCGACAGGCGGAAAGAGCTTAAAGCATATGCTGGGCAAAGCCGATAACGTTAAGTTAATGAACCGTATTGCAGGTACGTTGATGATGGGCGTTGGCGTGTGGTTGTTCGTGAGTTAATTGTGATTAACGGTATTGCGATCAACGATAACGATTAGAGATCCCCGACTCAGTCGTTCCTCCTTCTCGAGGATGACGGTGCGTGATTTGGTTTGGGGTGAAGAGCAGTTTGCAAAGTCGCAGATCATTAGTTGAATCAAAGAGCTTATAGAATTTAAAAAAGAGCGATAGGGCATTTGGCCTTATCGCTCTTTTTTGATTTAACTAGCTAGCGAACAGAAACTAGATAACAGTAAGGTTGCTGATCTTAGCTAGATTTGCTTATTAAACCGCGATTTCACCGCCGTCTTCACGACGAATCACAACGGTAGATGCTCTTGGGCGAACATTGCCTTGAGTCTGTGCGGTCGCATCTTCTGACGATGGCCAGTTTGCAGGGTGTTGAATGTTTACAAATAGCGATTTGAAATCAGGGCTGATGGTAAAGCCTGTTACTTCACAACCGTTTGGACCAACAAAGAAGCGTTTAAGTTGTGCTTGGTTGTTTGCATCAATTACCGCGCTGTTGCCGTTGTCACCCGTTAGCTGAGATGGAACAACTGCCAGCATTTGGTCATTGGTGTAGCCAGTGACTTCGTCTGCGCCGTTATCTGTCTGAATCCACAAGATGCCACGAGCATCGAACGCTAAGCCGTCAGGGCTGGCGAACTGGTTCATGTCTGTTAGACCTGAGCGGTTAATAGACTTGTCTTCCACTGCTGGAGAACCGAATACAAAGATATCCCAATCGAATTCGCTCGCAGTTTTGCCTTCATCCCAGCGGATAACATGGCCAAACTTGTTGTTTACGCGAGGGTTCGCTGAGTTCGCTTCTTTGCGCTTGTTGTTATTTGTTAGCGTTAGGTAAACGGTACCTGTCATTGGGTCAACAGAGCACCATTCAGGGCGATCCATTGGCGTTGCACCAACAAGGTCGGCAGCGCCTGCTGTATTGATGATAAGCGCTGCTTGAGAGTCAAATGAATCACCTAGCTTACCGCCGTTTTTAGTCTTGCTGCTCAGAGTCAGTGGTAGCCAAGTACCTGAACCATCATCATTGAACTTAGCCACATACAGTGTGCCTTTGTCCATATACTTGTCACCCGCACTTAGGCGATTGCTCGGCTCTGCATCACGTGGGTCCCATTTCGCTTCAGAAACGAATTTGTACAGGTATTCAAAACGAGAGTCGTGGCCAGAATAGAACACGATAGGCTCACCTTCAGTAAGTTTGCCAAACGTACAACCTTCATGACGGAAACAACCCAATGCTGAACGTTTCTTAGCGCGAGAGTTCGCTGTATATGGGTCGATTTCGACAATGTAGCCGTGACCATGTGCTTCGTTACGGTAGTCATCAATCGGCGAATCAGCGCTTGGTGTTACGTCAAAGCGTGCAAACTCGTCTAAGCGTTGTTGTTTATTGCCTGAAAGCGTGTCCCAACCGTAACGTGTTTTGTCGGTTGCGATACCAATACGTTCTTGTGCTGGCGTTGTCTCGCCTTTGTTAACAAAATAACCCGGCCAGTTTTCTTCACACGTTAGGTAAGTGCCCCATGGCGTGTAGCCATTACCACAGTTGTTCAACGTGCCACGAGCTTGGCTGCCGTCTTGTGAGAATTTGGTTTTGGTAAATTCACTATGAGCAACAGGACCAGATAGATCCATTACGGTCGCGCCCGTGTAGCGGCGGTTAAGTGGATCGTTATCCACCATCACCCACTGGTTGCCATCCAGTTTTACACGAACCACACTCACGCCGTGCGCGTTGATCTCTTTGCGTACTTCATCAAGGCTAGGGCGAGCGCCTTCGTTGTATGTTGGGCCATTAGTGTGCAGTGCTTTTTGGTCGATGTATTCGTGGTTGATCACCAACAAGCCGTCGTTACTGTTGCCATCAAGCGGGAAGAAGTGCATGCCGTCGTGGTGCATGCCCAGTGAGTTCGCTTGATCTTGTGCGTTGTTGGTTCCATCTTTTAACCAAGCCTTGCCTTGCTTGTTCAGTGGGGTACCCCAAGGAACCAATACTTGTGCTGTATAGCCTTTTGGTACAACGACACTGTCTGTTAAAGAGCCTTTAACCGATTCGAAGGCAAGTGTTGCGGTGCTTTTGTGCGCGCCCGTTGCTTGCATTGTCGTAGCGTTAGCCGTGCTGTGACCCGCTAAACCAAATGCGCCAAAGGCGGTCATTGCACTGATGCCAAGACCGCCTTTCAGAACGTTTCTTCTTGAAAGGTTCGCATCTAGAACTTCTTCGAAGGGCTTGTTGTTACTCTTGTTAAAACGAGTGCTATCAAATGTTTCCTTGCTCATCGGGACTGCTTCCTGTTGGCTGACTTTATTATTTGTTATTCACGTGTAACCAAGCTATTTCTAATGAGTTAATAGCTGGTTCAATGTGTGACCAATCGTGAAGCAGTTAAGTGACAGATTTTTATAGTTTTGATTAAGGTTTTGTTTCTGCAGCACGATTTTTCCCGTTAAGCCTCTCGTGCAATACAAAACTCTTGGGAATTAACGAAGAACTGTGTATAAATGCTTTATCAAACGAAAAGAGAGACAGTTATGAAATTAGATAAAATCGAAAACAAAAATCGCCGCCTACGCAAGAAGTTATACCTAGGTGAATTCGCTATTCTAGGTTTTGAAGTAAGCTGCACGACTTCGATTGCTGATTTTGACCAATACGATGTGTTCATCGATGAATTTATCGATTTTATCGACAGCATCGGCCTGTGCTTTGGTGGCGGTGGTTTAGAGCTGTTCGAAGGTTTCTTATGTTCTATTGAGCGCTACCGTTCAGTGACAGAAGCAGAGCAACTGCAAGTAGCGCAGTGGCTTGAAGCTCGCGCAGAAGTAAGCAAAGTTGAAGTAAGCGAACTTGTTGACGCAAACTACGCATTCTAATTTGGTGGTGTATGGTTCGCTCAGCTGAAATCGATTGAGCTTTCGTGAGAGAACTTTGACACATCAGATAAAAGGCCCAGTCGGTATGTCGATTGGGCCTTTTGCGTTTGGTCTGCACTATTCTTGAACCATGATTCCTTGTCTAACTCTCATTTCTAGAACGAGAGTTTCTAACTATATATCAGTCTCTTAGAACTATATTTCTGGATAGTAATAAGTTTGAATAAACTTGTGAGAGTTTTATGAGAATTCAATGAAGTTGCTGATAGATTTGATCGCCATTCTTAGAGTCAACAACACCACAGTTCGTTCTGGCAAAGGTAACGGTATATCGCTGTTATTCGTTTTGTTGGCAACGATAGGACTCGATAAAGGATGGAATCAAAATGAACAAACGTACTCAAATCAGCTTAGTGATTAGCTCGGCTATGTTGGCCTTCGGAGCGGCTCAGGTTCAGGCTGCAGAGCTTGAGGTGACCGTTACCAACGCAACGAAAGGGATCTACTTTACGCCTATCTTGGCAGCCGCTCATGACTCCAGCTTGTTCATGTTTAGAACGGGTGAGAGTGCTTCTGCGGAATTGGAATCGATGGCCGAAGGTGGCGATATTTCAGGTCTATCGAGTTTGATTGCAAACGCGGGTGGTGTGGTGGTTGAAAACCCAGCCACCGGTATTCTTAATCCGGGCGTCGCAACTACGTTTGATATCGACACCGGTGATTTAGCTTACTTGTCATTGGGTGCCATGCTGCTGCCAACCAACGACGGCTTTGTTGGCTTAGACAGTTGGAAAATCCCAACTCAAGCGGGCACCTATAAAGCGACCCTCAATGGCTATGACGCAGGCACAGAAGCCAATGATGAGCTAGCGGGCAGCATGCCAACCCCGCCATTTATTACCTTTGGTGCTGGTGGTACTGGAGTTGAAACTGCAGTCTCAAACGCTAAGGTTCATATTCATCCGGGCAACATTGGTGATAGTGACGCGGCTGGCGGAATCAGCGACCTCGATAGTAGCAGTCATCGTTGGTTAAACCCTGTTGCTACTATCACCATTGTTGTGAAGTAAGGGGGATGTATGAAAGCTAGAATTCTATTTATCGCTGCATCAGTAGCTGTGTTAGCAGGTTGTCCGGACGATGACGACGATTACTATCGCTATGATGTGAGTGTGACTAACCTCACCCCCAATCAACCTATGTCGCCCCTCGCGGTATTGACTCACAATACGAATTTTGACCTGTTTGAAGTTGGGCAAAGTGCCTCTGTCGATCTGGAATACTTAGCGGAAGGAGGCAGTAATGCACAATTGCTTGCGCTCAGTGACAGTGACGCCAATGTTTATCAAGGCATCTCAGGCAATGGGCTGATTCTTTCAGGTGAGCAAGACACGGTGTCTATTCGTGTTGACCCAAATCAAGAAGGGTATATCTCAGTTGCTTCCATGTTGGTGAACACCAATGATGCGTTTGTTGGTGAATCCGGTTTGTCGCTTAAGTCATTAGCCGTGGGTGATACCTTTGTGATGAACATGAATGTGTGGGACTCAGGAACGGAATTGAACGACGAGCTTGCTGCAACCATTCCAGGGCCTGCAGGCGGTGGTGAGGGTTTTAATACCACACGAGACGACACCGATGTAGTGAGTTTCCACTCTGGCGTAATCAGCCAAGATGACGGCCTTACGACGTCTGCTTTAAGTGCTAACCATCGTTTCCTCAACCCAGGAGCAAGAATCACCATTACTCGAACTGAATAATAGGGTTGAAAGCACGATGAAAGAATTCCTGCTCTGTTCCGGTCAATTGAAAGGTAGGCAGACTCCGAATAGAGCAGGGATCATGAATAGTGCTGCGGTAAATTTGATGGCAAACATGTTGTTGGTTGAAGACGATGATGACCTAGCTGAACTGGTGCAGATGCATCTTAAGTTCCAAGGCCATAATGTCGAAAGAGCCAATACGATTGAAAAAGCACAGGATCTATACCTGGATGGTCAGTTTGATCTAGTCGTGCTCGATCGAGGTTTACCTGATGGTGATGGACTCGATTTTTGTCGGATGATCCGTCAGAAAGAAGATTGGACACCGGTACTCATGCTAACAGCAAGGGATGCTGAGCTAGATAAGGTGTCAGGTTTAGAAGCCGGTGTTGATGACTACATAACGAAACCCTTCAGTGTTCTTGAATTTCAAGCAAGAGTGAGGAACGTACTACGCCGTTTAAGCCATGTTGAATCAGTCACTCAAGAGGCTATGACAACAGAATCAATTATGAATTTTGGCGGGCTCATTATTCAACCTGAACGCCATCAGGTGTCACTCAATAATCAAGACGTACCGCTGACTGCTACCGAGTTTACCTTACTTCACTTCTTAGCAACCCGCCCGGGGCGTGTGTATAGCAAAGACGAGCTGCTCGATCACGTTTGGAATACTCATCACTCTGGCTACCACCATACTGTGTGCAGCACGGTCAACCGTCTAAGAACCAAGCTTGCGATGCCGAATAGTGATGATGATTTCATTAAAACCGTTTGGGGGGTTGGCTATAAGTTTGAGTCAAAAGCTTAGGTCTATGTGTCGCGCCCTAAGTTTACTAAAAAGCCAGTAAGACCTACGAGCCATCGAGGAGAGAACATGAGTTTCAAATCGCGTTTAGTGCTGTTCACAAGTTTGTGGTTTTTGGTGGTAAGTGTGGTGATTGCTTACACTTATCATTGGCAAAAAGAGACCATAGAACAAAGAACGAAGCAGAGCTTACATAAAGAGCTCGCGGTTCATATGCGCGATGATAATCCTCTCATGATTGGTACCGACTACAACCCCAAAGCACTCAAATCTATATTCCATACCTTGATGTTGATAGGGCCTGATTTCGATATCTATTTTCTCGATAGTCAGGGCAATATCACCACCAATGCGGCGCCGGAAGGTACTGTGTTAGCCAATCAGATAGATCTAGCGCCCATTCAACAGTTCTTAAATGACGAGCCTTATCCTATTTTGGGCGAAGACCCGATCAACCCAGGCTCTCCTAAAGTATTTTCTGTGGCGGCGATTGAAGAGCTAGGGTCGACGGTGGGTTATTTGTATGTGGTGATAGGAAGTAATCGCCATACTGTGATCACCAACTCTCAGGTTGATACACCATACATCGCACTTGCAGGGCTTGTGCTGGTTTCTATTTTTGGCTTTGCGGTTGGGGCCTATCTGCTAGTGAAACGCAGTCTGTTGAACCCAATAGAGGCGGTAACCAATAAATTGCAGCAACAAGCTGAGCAAGATTTTAGATTGGAACCTAACTTTGTCCATCAAGTGCCAGAATTGGTGCCCATTGCACGTTCTTATCAATTGATGGCGAAACACATCCAACAACAGTTTTTGCAGCTTGAGTATCAGTCATCACACCGAAGACAAAGCTTATTACAGCTCAGTCATGATTTGAAAACGCCATTATCGAGTGTTCTTGGCTACCTAGAAACGTGGAAGATTCAAAATCCGAAGTCAGACCCGTTGATTGACGTCGCTTACCGCAATGGCAACAAGTTGTCTGAACAGCTCCATTCATTACTCGATAGCGCCAAGAATGATAATCCTGTGCCTACGTATCAATACGCTTCAATCGATTTTAATGTGCTGATGAACGAATGCTTAGAAACGATACAAAGCCAGTATCGCCACAAGAATGTTGAGTTGAACGTCAATATACCTATTGGAATCAAGGCTGTGGGTGACAGTGATTTACTTGAGAGGCTGATCTTGAATCTGCTAGATAATGCGTTGAGGCATAGCCCGAGTGGAACAATGGTGTCGTTAGATGTAGGTTTAGAATCGGATTCAAAACGGGTGAAGGTCATTATCCATAATGAAGTTGAACGAGAGGCCCCTAATGGTTCGTTAGGTATTGGCACCAAAATCGCTCAGTCGATACTGATGTTGCATCATAGTGTTTTAGAAACAACAAAAGCAGAAAACTCATTTCAACAAAGTTTCTATTTGCCTTCGGTTTAGCCCTGTCTGTCTTCGATTTAGTTCTAATTTCTTTCGATATCGTTCTACTTGCCGCCGTTCTAGGGGATAGGCGAGTTGTTCTTTGAGTAACGAACAACTCGTTGAGCAGCTTTTAAGTTGAGAAGTTGAGAAGTTGAGAAGTTGAGAAGTTGAGAAGTTTTTAAGTTGAAGGGACTTTATGCGTCTTTTTTGTCTTCATTGCCTTCATTTAGTTCAGCATAGAAGTGCAGCAACTCTGTGAGCTCTTTTACCCAACCAAATGCTTCTGTCGGTGCTTTCAACAAAATCTTCTCGACTTTGTCACAGTGAGTTTCAAGGCTGATCGCTTGTTCAAGGTTGAACGACATTGCATAGAAGTGCCAAAGCAACAGTCGAGTCATGCGCTCGATGTTTTGCTGTGAGTTATCCGACTCACTAAACGCAAGATTCACTTCACTCAGCGCGATTGCTGTCATTCGCAGCATCGCATCAAACTTCGCTGATTGCATACGCTCTTCATTGGTCACTTCTTCCTGTTCGAACGTAAACAGTTCCGTCATTGCATCTTCAGGGACAAGGCGATGAATCATTCTTAAACTAAATTCTTCTAGTTCTTCACGAGGCATGTTGTTTAAGCAAGTTAAAGTGTAATCGCGTTGCATGGTGTTCTCTTGGATCTGCAAAAAGGTCAGACAGTTTAATGGAGAAGCGAGTTCAGAAAAAGCAGATTTTAGATAAGCCTACGTTTGTAGGCTTATCTATGTACTACAAGCCCTAAAATTGATGTTTAGGGAAACTGTATTTAGGTTTGAACGCAGTATCAGGCTTTGCTATGGCTTGGCGGTTGATATTGCATAGACTGGTCGTTTCTCATGAAAATGTTGCTCGCGACCAAGCTGCCGATACAAATTGAACCAAGCGCTAACCAAGTCATCGTATCCGGAATTTCGTTGAACAGTGGGATCGCCAACAAGGTTGCAACAGCAGGTGTTGCACTACCAAAAGCGGCTGAGCGTTCTGCTCCTAGTGTATTAACAGCATATAGATAAGTGAATGCCGCTATTAAGCCTGCACCGACGCCTTGCACCGCTGAATGTACGGCAAGCTCTGTGACTGGCCATTGAGCAATTGGTGTGCTCATTAAATGGCTAGGGAGGGTTCCTGTAAGGATAAGGACCAGCAACAGCAAGGTGGAACAGAATGAGATAAAACCTGCACTCACGAGCGCATTAAGGTTGGCAACACGTGCTGAGATGGTAAAAGTCGCCCACATCAAACTGCCAAACAAAAACAACACGTGACCTTTGGTATATTCAAAGTTGAAGCTGCTTAAGCTACTTCCCAGAAACAACAATATCCCAAGCGAAACCAGACCTAAACCAACGACACGGTGTCGGCTAAGCGGCTGCTTAAAAAAGAGTACCGCGATCCCTGTTACGAATAGAGGAAGCGTTCCCGGAACTAAAGCACTCCCGTGTGATACCGGAACGAACTGCATGGCTGTTCCTGCAACGAGTAAATAAGGTAACCCGCACCCCACAAACATACCGGCCAAGTATCGATTCGGGACAGCAGCGATCGTGCTACGTGCTTTCCACACCAAAGGTAATAACGCCAATGCTGGCATGAGGAATCGAGTCAGTGCGATGTCTGCAGGTGTTAAATCTGAATTTGCGCCGCCTTTAAGAGAAAGGAAAAAGCTCGCCCAGATGAGCAGAGTGACAGTAATTGATAAATAGCCAAGCTTCATAATAAACAAGGAAAGTGAATGATGATTAATTATGGGGTACTTGGTGTGCCATAGGTTGGCAAGTTTTGTTCTAACTTGAGTTGTAGTTGATGATTTCTGCTAATATCTTGCCAATTGTTAACGAATTTAACCAATAATTGGTATTTGCTATGGATAGGATTGATAGACATCTTCTTGAGTTGCTTCAGAAAGACGGCAGGCTAACCACCGCTGAGTTAGCTGATGAAGTTGGCTTATCGGCTTCACCGTGCGCGAGGCGCATCAAAAGACTGGAAGAAAAAGGGATTATTGATGGTTACCGTGTGAGCCTGTCACGGGAACAGGTCGGCATCGCAATGAGCGTGTTTGTTGAGGTGAGCTTGAACAACCACCAAGAAGTGTCGATTGATAAATTTGAAAGTGCTGTTGTCGAGATGGAAGAGGTCATCAGCTGCCACGTTGTATCTGGGGCTTATGATTACTTGTTAGAAGTTGTCAGCCCTAACTTGATGGCTTACGAAGCATTTACCAGAAAGCTACAGCGACTCTCCAACGTAAAAGACATACATACCCATCTTGCGATTAGGCAAGTGAAAGGCAATGCGCCACTTCCGGTTTATACGGACTGACTGTTTATACGAACAAACGGGCTATACGAACTAACAGTTTATACCGACTAAGCCGTAGGTAGGTGACACGCTGCCCGATGACATGAGCTGAAAACGAAATGATTTTATGACTAATAGGAAGTACGGTCGCTATTAACGGCTATCTGACGAATGCGGATACGCAACAATAAAAAACGGAGCACCTCGTGAAAGGTACTCCGTATATGATAGGTGCAAAACTTAGTGATACTTAAAGTTAGAGATTGAACAATCCCCGGTTTGAGCGTTGATTCTGAATGAAAAAGCATGTGAATGATAATCCACACCGTCATTCCAAATCGTCTCTCCAAATATCTTACATAGCTCTAGCTCACTTACTGAACCGAACTCTTCCATGTGTTTAGCGACAGATAAAAGTTTACCTCTTATCTCTGCAGTCCCTTCCGTGTTACTCAAGCAGTTGAAAGCCATAGTTTTTTGCATATTACCTAGCCAAAATATTTCTTGTTATTAAGTTATATGAATAATCATGATAACAATTTTCTGGCGTTTGTAAATCTATTTTGTGATGAATATCTCACATAGTCGCTTGCATTGGTCGGAAATTGAACGTCATTGTTGATAGTTACCACATTAGTTTTACAACTTATTGATAAAGCTTTGATTGATTGTATTTCTGAATGTGTTGGTTTGTTCGAACTATGATTATTGGGATAATCAAGTTAAGCAAGTGAGTAATCATTTTAGTTTTGTACATCGTTTATCGGTTGGTTTGTGTGGCGAGCTTCGTCAATCATCGTCGCTTCTTTACGGTATTTTGAAGAGAGCTGACGAAATTTTTTACTGAGTGTATGAAGATCTTGCGAGAGTGATTGTGAGCTTTGTACATGTACCTGTGCACTTTCTGTTTGACGCGGTAGTCTTGCTTTAGCGCAGTGTTTAGCTATGGTTTGCCACGAATGCGTTAGAGACTCCGCTCCATCTAGTTCTGTAGACACAATATACGCTTGTTTTAATAGAACCTCAGAGACATCATAAGCGGTATGCATATGACTATTGAGCTGCACATTAAATCTTTGTTCGTACTTTGCCCAAAGCCCAATGATCTGCTTTTCGTTGAAATGTTTAGATAGCAACGTTTGTGATTCATAGGTCGAGAGAACTTGGTTAAATTCTTTGGTGTATTGATTATAGCGTTCTTCAAATGATAACTGGCGATCTAACAGTGTTTGCCAGTTTTCACGGTCACAATGGTCTGCTAACGCGATATCGGCACTCAGAGGTACACTTATAATGACAACCTTCACCAAAAAATTCATGATTTACCTCTACTTAACTCGCTCTCTATTAAGAGTATAGATGAGCAGCAACATGAGTTGATGTACACTTGAAACATACCTAAAACGGAAGAGCTGGTGGATTTGATGAAAAAAGCGCTGATCGCTTTACTTGTGTTATTAATATTGGGCGGAGGAGGGGCTGCATACTATTTCTTCGTCATGAAAAAAGACCCCACTCCGCCAGAGAAAGAGGAAGCGCCGGCTGTTGAAGTCGCGGCGCAATCTGAATCTGACCTTGCATCCCTCACTACTACTCAGCCTGAGCCAGAACAGACTGAGTTCTACGTTTTAGATAGAAAACTAAAAGTAGTCGAGCAGCCCGAAATTGATGGTTTGATAACCGACTATCTTTATAAGGGTGAAAAGGTCGAACTACTAGAGAAGCAAGGCGAATGGGCTCGTATCTCTGACTATATTGTTTTAAAGGAAGGCGGACCACAGACGGCGGAATGGATTTCAATGTCTGGGCTATCTAGTGATGAAGTGATTATCTCTGAGCAAGAAAACAGAGAGATACTAGATTCATACTTATCTAAATCCGATGATCTGAAGCTCCATCAAGAGAAGTTCCGCAACACGGTAGCTAAACTTATCTCTGAAGGGGAGTGCGACCCAAGTGATTTTGAAGAGTTAGGCGGTTGGGTTAAATCAGTTAAATACAGCAACCGAGACGTTTATTTTATTTATTGTGGTGGGTTGTCTCTTGAAAACAAAATTTATCTAGATGTAAATACTAATGAAACATTCACGAAGTAGGAGCCGATTCCTATTTAATATGGCTATTCGTCACTGAATTTTAATTACTCTATTTTTCCAAGAGAATAACTAAAGCCTACTCATAGATTGAGTAGGCTTTTTTATGCTACCTATAATGCTGGCTTTTTCTATTTACCCTATAATTCATATTGAATCTTATATATAACCATCATTAAATATTTATTAATGAGTAATAAGGTCTTTCCTATTATTCTCATGATCAATCATTTCAAATTCCCACATTGCATTCTTCTTGAAACAAGCTAGGAAGTGTTGGTTTATCTCTAATTAACAAAGGCTTACCTGCTTGTTGATAAAGTTGAAATTAAGTAAAGCTTATTTATTTCAGCGCCTTACGATAATTTACATGCGTGTAACATTTCACTGGAACTGTAAGGCAAGTCACGTTTTTAATCATACTCCCAAATTATTTTCGATTTGTAATAATACTTTTTGATTTTGAGTTGTAGGGTTTAATTAAAGCAAAACGTAAAGTTTAATTATCAACTAAGACATTATCTTATTAACATCATTGTTATTTAATTTCTTGTAAGGGATGGAATCATTAATGAAAAAGCTTGCTTTAATTACAGGGTCAAAAGGCGGTATCGGCTCAGCAATTTCCTCTAAGTTAGTTGCAGACGGCTATCGTGTTATCGCGACTTATTTTACTGGGAATTACCAATGTGCCTTGGATTGGTTTAACGAAAAACAATTCACCGAAGATCAAGTGAGATTGTTTGAATTAGATGTTACCAATACTGCGGAATGTGCGCTGAGCTTAAGCAAGTTGTTAGAAGAAGAAGGCACGGTGGATGTGTTGGTCAACAATGCGGGTATAACGCGTGACAGTGTTTTTAAGAAGATGGATGCCGAAGCATGGAAAGACGTGATTGAAACGAACTTAAACAGCCTTTTCAATGTTACTCAACCACTGTTTGCGCCTATGTGTGAAAAGGGCAATTGCCGCGTCATTAATATCTCTTCAGTGAATGGTCTTAAAGGTCAATTCGGACAAACTAACTACTCAGCAGCGAAAGCCGGGATGATTGGTTTTTCAAAAGCGCTTGCCGCTGAAGGTGCTAGGAGTGGTGTGACGGTAAATGTTGTTGCCCCTGGCTACACAGGCACGCCTATGGTTGAACAAATGAAACCTGAAGTCCTTGATTCTATAAAGAATCAAATCCCAATGAAACGGTTAGCGACGCCTGTTGAAATTGCCGATGCAGTGGGCTTTTTAGCGAGTGAGTCTGGGGCGTACATTACAGGCGAAACATTGTCAGTGAATGGCGGCTTGTACATGCACTAATTGGCGAAACTGAAGGGATTGGAATGATGGAAAAAGTATTTATTGTTGCGGCCAAGCGCACTCCTATTGGTGCATTTACTGGGTCGCTAAAAAACGTATCTGCGGGTGAGTTAGCTGGCGTTGCGATCAAAGGCGCACTTGAGTCTGTCGATCTTTCGTTAGATGCGATTGATGAAGTGATCGTCGGCAATGTGATTTCGGCAGGTCAAGGCATGGGGGTTGCTCGTCAGGCTTCCATTTATGCGGGGCTTCCTGAGGAAACGCCAGCATACGGCGTGAACATGATTTGCGGCAGCGGTATGAAATCAGTGATGGACGCAGCGGCGCACATCAAAGCACAAGATGCTGAAGTGGTTATTGCTGCTGGCGTTGAAGTGATGTCCCAAATTCCGTTTGTGGTGCCCGCGAGTGTTCGTAATGGTCACAAAATGGGTGATATCTCAATGAAAGACTTATTGGTTGGTGATGGCTTAACCGATGCGTTTAATCACTACCACATGGGCATGACGGCTGAAAATATCGCCAACACGTTAAATGTTTCGCGCCTAGCTCAAGATAACTATGCCCTAGAAAGCCAACAGAAAGCCGTCGCAGCGATTGAAGCGGGTAAGTTTAACGAGCAAATCGTGCCTGTAGAAGTTAAGCAGCGCAGACAAACCGTCATTTTTGATACCGATGAGTATCCGAAGTCAGACGCGACATTCGAAGCTCTGCAAAAGCTTCGCCCAGCCTTTGACCGTGAAGGGTCTGTTACGGCAGGTAACGCTTCGGGCATCAATGATGGCGCAAGTGCAATCATCTTAGCGTCTGAATCGGCGGTCGTGAAATACGGCCTGACACCACTGGTAGAGCTGAGCAGCTACGCGCAATCTGGTTTAGATCCCAAAATTATGGGGTTAGGCCCAGTAGAAGCGGTATCTAAAGCGCTTGATAAAGCGAATCTCACCCTCGAAGAAATAGATTTGTTTGAATTGAATGAAGCGTTTGCAGCACAAGCTCTTGGCGTAATGTACCAATTGTCAGAGCAGCATGATTTACCGCTTGATGCGTTCAAGCCAAAGGTCAATGTGAATGGTGGGGCAATCGCGCTTGGTCACCCTCTAGGTGCGTCTGGCAATCGAATTATTGTTTCACTCATCCATGAAATGCTTGAACAGAAAACGACTTATGGCGTTGCTTCACTCTGCGTGGGTGGAGGAATGGGAACCGCTGTTTTGCTAAAAGGTATTGAAGGTTAGAGCCTAAGGTATCGATAGCAAGCTTAAACATCGGATCAGCTTTTCAAAGCATCGCGAGCTCATAGATGAATGTTGGCTGAAACGATGATTATACAAATTTATTAAACTATGTATTCATCAGGAGTTACTTATGTACACGGATATTTTCAAAACAATTACTGACCAAACAGAAAAGCAATTTGAACCGTACTTAAAGTTCAACAAGTTGGTTGCTAAGAACATTCAAACGATGACAGAACTGCAAATGAATGCGATGCAGACTTATACGGATATGGGCCTTTCTCAAATGAAGGCAGTCAGCGAAATCAAAGATGTAAACAGCCTGACCGCTTTCAATAGTCAACAACTCACGGCATTAACTCAACTGTCTCAGCAAATGATGAGTGACAGTTCGAAACTGCAAGCGGCTGCCAAAGAATTCAAAGACGATGTTGAAACACTAACAACTGAAAACTTGAAAACAGTCACACCTGCATAAACTTAATCGCCATCGAGTGAGGCAGTTTTACTGTCACATTCGGTGGCGATTTTCCGATTATTGGAGTCATGTTATGTTTCAACACTTCTTTTCGGACTACCTTGTTAAACTTCAACAAACAAACCAGCAATGGTGGGATAACTTTGAACAAAACAAGGAAGCCGCGCAATCTCCCCTAAATCAAGCGATGCAAGAATTGAATTTTGATGATGCATCAAAAATCTTCGAGCAAGCCGCCAACCAACCCGCCGTCCTGCTTCAGCTGCAATCTCAATGGTGGGAACAGCAACTGCAAATCTGGCAAAACGCAGCACTGATGGGCAACACTGAAAGTGTCATCTCAGAAGATCGCAGTGATAAGCGCTTTATCGATGATGCATGGAAGAACGACCCTTTCTATAGCTTCATCAAGCAATCCTATTTGTTATTCAGTAAAAGCTACATCGACACCATCAATTCTATCGAAGGCATCGACGAGAAAACCAAAGAGCGTGTGGCGTTCTTTTCACGTCAGGCAATCAATGCTCTCTCTCCTAGCAATTTCATTGCGACTAACCCAGAGTTGATGAAACTGACGCTTGAGCGAAATGGTGAAAACCTGCTTGATGGGTTAGAGCAGTTACAAGCAGACGTTGAAGCAAGCGCCGATATACTCAAGATCCGCATGACCAACAACAACGCTTTCCGATTGGGTGTAGATGTTGCGAACACGGAAGGTGATGTTGTTTTTCAAAACGAGCTGTTTGAGCTGATTCAGTATCATCCAAAGACACTGCAGGTTAACGCGACGCCTTTGTTGATCGTTCCGCCGTTCATCAATAAGTACTACATTCTTGACCTTCGTGAGAAGAACTCGATGGTGCGCTGGTTACTTGAGCAAGGACACAGCGTATTCATGATGTCTTGGCGCAACCCAGGTGAAGCGCAGAAGGACACTGAGTTTGGTGACTATGTCACGGAAGGCGTGGTTAAAGCCGTTGCTGCGATTGAAAACATCACAGGCAAAGAACAAATCAATGCGGCAGGTTATTGTATTGGCGGCACGGTACTCGCGTCTACGGTGGCTTACTACGCTGCGAAGCGCATGAAAAAGCGCATCAAAACAGCGACCTTTTTTACCACCTTGTTGGATTTCTCGCAGCCGGGTGAGGTGGGTGCGTACATCAATGAGACAATCATCAATGCTATTGAGAAGCAGAACGATGGCAAGGGCTATATGGATGGTCGTTCGTTGAGCGTGACGTTCAGTTTGCTTCGAGAGAACAGCTTATACTGGAACTACTATATTGATAACTACCTCAAAGGCAGTAGCCCGATGGAGTTTGATCTTCTGTACTGGAACAGTGACAGCACTAACGTGGCGGCTAAATGCCATAACTTTTTGCTGCGAGAGCTTTATCTTGAAAACAAACTGGTTCAAGACAAAGGCGTGAAAGTGGGCGGCGTATGGATTGATTTGAATAAAATTAAGATACCAAGCTACTTCATCTCGACCAAAGAAGACCATATCGCGTTGTGGCAGGGGACTTACCGTGGTGCATTGAACACTGGTGGCAACAAGACGTTTGTTCTGGGCGAGTCTGGTCATATCGCAGGCATTGTTAACCATCCAGAGAAAAAGAAATACGGCTACTGGTTGAACGACAACTTAGACGACTCTGCTGACGAATGGCTAAACAACGCAAGTCACAACGAAGGCTCATGGTGGACACACTGGGATCAATGGTTACAAGGCTTTGAAGCTGACGAGAAAGTCGAACCTTTCAATCAAGGTTCCGAGCTTCACCCTGTGATTGGCAAGGCACCGGGTAACTATGTAAAACAGGTACTTCCTATCGTCGATAAAGAAGTCGTTGATGTAGAGGCTCCGAAAAGCGACGCTTAGATTGTTTAACGTGAGTGGTTGATACCTATTTCTGCTAGGGTATCAGCCACTTATATCAGAGGTGCACTTATCAAACGCATCAATACCCAAACGCCCACTACCAATTTAGGTGTAACAATACAAATAGTCGTAAAAAAAACGGCCGTCTCGAGTTGTTGCATATGCCGTCAGTATGCTCCCACAATGAAGTATCTCTATTCACCCCAAATTTACCTTCGAGTTGGCAAACTATTCGCTACTTTCATAAGGAGAAGTAGCGATGAATTACCGCATGTTAATGACTCTAGGGGTTTTGTTTAGTACAAATGTATTGGCTGAACTTGATGAACCAGGCTGGGGAGGCGAAGTTGGAGTATTGGTCGGCTTTGGTAGTGAAACCGATGACTCAGAGGCTGTAAAAAAAGGCAGCTTGAACAGCAAGGGAGAATCGGATTCGAGTGCGCTTGTTGTACCGCTGGGACAGTTGCGCTACACATTTGGTTCAGATAGCGACCAGCAGGTCTTTATGGGGACCTCGCGTGGCGATATCATTGAAGGTGTTTTTGCTTTTGAATTTGGCTACGCACTGGAATATGGCAACGAATCGGTTGTATCTTTCTCTTACCTTCCAACAATCGCAAATGGTGAAGTATGGGAAGACCCGTTCATAGCCAATACTGCGAGGACTAAAACCGACATCTCTGGTGATACCTTTCGTGTACAACTCGACAACTTATTAGATATTGGTTTATCGGGTGATTTCGCTGTCTACAAGCAAGACATTAAAAATGACAAATCGGGCGTTCATCTAGGAGTGCCAACCGGTGTACTCCAACGTGACGCTAAAGGCTATTATGCAAGCCTATCTATGGAGATGCCTGTTAGTGAGAGCTCTTTTATCGAACCATCGTTGTCTTATCAAAAACATCTTGCAGACGGTAAAGCAGTTTCTTTCTCTGATTACTCTGGCTCGTTGACCTACATAATGATGGTGGATGATCATGCATTCTCGGTCAATGCAGATTACAGTCATCGCTCATATGATGCATCCAATCCAGTATTCAAGAAAACACGTGAAGACAATGGATATAGCGCAACGCTTGGCTATGAATATATGGACGTTATGGGTTGGCAAGACTGGGGATTCAACGCATTAGCGGGTTATTCTAGTAACAATTCCAATATTGCATTCTACGATACCAGCGGATATTTGATGAGTGTTGGTGTTAGCTATCACTTTTAAGTAATTGACTGCTTAATCACGATGAGTTGGGGCTAGCATATTTGTTAGCCCTTTTTATTGTTTATTTTTTCGGCTAGAGGCTGCAACTGAATATGAGTGATGAAGCTTAAATTCAGTCAATGGCGACCAAAAATGTCCGGTCGGATCGCCATGAAGCTTGGTCATTCAACTTAAACGAAGTTAAGTATTGGTATTTGATTTTTCTTCGACCGGCAAATGAAGCCGAGCCAACAAGCCTCCCTCTATTTCCTCTGCTTCAAGATGCCATCCTAGCTTCTTACATATTTTCTCGGTTAAATCCTGCCCAAGGCCAAAGCTATCTTGAAATGGCAGATCAAGTTCCTGTGTATTGATGTTCTTGATCACTATGCTGTTTTTTTCGAAATAGATATGGATCGTACCGCTGTGCGTGTATTGGAAAGCGTTACGAATGAGGTTACCAACGACAATTTTGATTGGAGTCTCTGGAAGTTCCACTGTTGGGGCATGAAGGTAATTGCGGATGATGTCGATCTCTTCACCTTGAATTAAATATTCTAACTCTTCTATCAAATTATCTAATAAAGCGACGACCGAAACTAAGCTCTGATTCGGTGGAGTTTCACTCTTTCGGACTAGCCAGAGCATGGTTTCGGTAATTTGCTGCATGTTGCTGCTCGCGCGGTCGATACGATTGATCGGGCGCTGTAAATCTGAGGGCAGGGAGATGCGCTCTAAGATCTCCATATTTGCTCGTATGATTGCAATAGGCGTTCGCAATTCGTGACTAGCATGAGATAGAAAACGTTGTTCTCTTTCTACCAAGTGCGCATTCTTACTTAGTGCCTTTTCTAGATAAAGCGCAACTCGATTGTATTCACTGAATTTAAAGTTGGGAGCGGGGTTCGCCAATAGGTCGTTGGACGCGCTTTCTGACCATTCGACGAGTTGTTCGGTTTTTTTTCCTACTCGGTAACTGTAGAGCCAAAGCGCTAATACAATAAAAAATATATAGCCAAGAGCAATATAGATAATAAGGTTGAAGCGATGATCGAACCACACATCTATTGTGTCGCCAATTAGGCGGTAGTCGTACCGAGCGACTCCGAATACCAATCGTCCGTCTTCGAGAGCAAAACGGTAGACACCAAAGACAGCCTCTTTCTTGATGTCGTTGGTAACCGTTTCATCAACGAAGACGACAGTGAACTCATCATTAACAAATGTCACATCCCGAAGTACGTCTTTACCATCGACCTTTATGTTAGGCAATTGGTCATAATAAAATGACACTACGTAAGATTTAGGTAGTTTGGCTTCTGGATTTATAAGGCGTACTTCGTTAAAGCTCAACCATTCACTGGCGAGTCGCATTTTTACTGAATCTTCTATTCCATATTCAAAGTGACGGATTAAAAGTTCTCCGAATAGTAAGGCTGTCAGAAGTGACAAGCCCAAGAAAAAGGTAGTAAGGTGACCCCGTATTGGGAAGCTCTTTTTCATGCTCATGGTTACCCTTTGATCCTCAGACCTTGGCCAACGACGGTTTCAATCAACTTAGATTCAAAAGGCTTATCGATTTTTTGTCTCAGTTGATAAACCTGCACTTTTATGTTGTTACTTTCTGGTGCGTCATTTGGCCATAAACACTCCTCTATTTCTCTACGAGTAACCACTTGTGGACTTCGGCGCATGAGGAGTTCTAAAAGCATTAGGTTGAGTCGATTTAAGTCCAAGACTTGCTCTGATCTTGATACTTGCTGGCTTTCTAGGTCATAGACTAAGTCACCTTGTACTAACCTTTTTTGTTGGCTACTTCTTCGCTTAGAGAGCGCCTTGATACGTAAGGCGAGCTCTTTCATTGCAAATGGCTTGATTAAGTAGTCATCGGTGCCTGCATTGAAGCCAGCTTCTTTGTCTTGCAGCGTATCTTTTGCCGTCAGCATCAAAATAGGCGTATCGTCACCGTCGTCGCGAAGTCTTTCACAGACAGTAAAACCATCTATTTTAGGTAACATTAGGTCAAGAAGAATAACGTCATAGTAGTTTTGTTTTGCGAGTGTAAAACCGCTTAACCCGTTGTAAGCATGATCGCATTTGATGTTTTCAAATTCGAGAAACTCTGCAACAGAAGCGGCGAGCTCCTTGTCATCTTCAACTAATAACACGTTGATAGATAAGTTAGATTTCATTTTTCTTAACCCCAGTTAAAGAAGCGGATCTTTGGGTAATTATGTTGTGAAACAGCTGCTTGATATCTTGCTGAACCATTAGCAATACGGGTACCAAAAGAAGTGTTATTACCGTTGCGAATAAGATTCCATACCCCATTGACGTAGCTGCTGGTATTAAAAACTGAGCTTGAGGAGAGGTCTCTGACAGTAAGGGCACTAAGCCAAAATACGTGGTTGCAGAAGTCAGCACAATAGCCCTTAAGCGTCCTGTTCCTGATTCAATTAACGCCTCGTACACGGTATCACCACTCATTATCTTGGTATTAAAGCGTGAGATCAGTAAGAGGCTATCATTCACGACGACCCCGGTTAATGCAAGCATTCCAAACAGAGAAAGTATACTGATGGGTATCCCTTGGATTAAGTGTCCCATCAAGGCGCCCACAATACCAAATGGAATTGTGCACATGATCAGCAGTGGCTGGAAATATGAATTGAGTGGTATTGCAAGCAATGCGTAGATGCCGATAAGAGCGATAGCAAACACGCTATACAGTGAATTTGATATTTGTTCCTGCTCTTGTTGCTGTCCAGAAAGGACAATGTTTAGGTCACGATACTTATTCTGTAACCTTTTAAACAGGTCGCTATCTAGCTTATCAATGATCTCTTCTGGAGAGGCGATAGTTTTATCAACATCAGCTGATATCACATTGACTCTGTTACGATTCATTCGTTCAATGTTTTTGGACACATATCGAGTCGATATATTGGCTACCGCATTGAGTGGTACTAACTTACCATTGCCCAAGCGAATTTGTGCGTATTTGAGATTATCCAGTGTTTGTCTTTTTGCCCGCGGATACTGAATTTTGACCTTTATTTCATGCGAACCTTCTTGAAATTGCTGCACTTCATAACCTTGATAGGCCATGTTGAGTTGTTGTAAGAGGTTCGATGTAGTAAGCCCCATGGTTAGCCCCATTTCGTTAACTTTAATATCAACTTGGGCTTGTGTATTCGCGAGGCTACTTTTTATGCCATGCACACCTTGTACATTACTGAGATGCTCAGTGAGTTCGCGAGTTGCGTTGCTGATCGTTGCTTCATTTTGACTTCTTAATTCTATGCTTATTGCTTTATCGCTGATCATATCGGCTAAGAAATTGGCGCTGTCTATGCCTTCAAGTGTTGGGACCATGGATTGCCATTCTTTAGCGATAGCACCCGCGCTGATTGGGCGTTGAGTGTTGCTCGAAAGGCCAACAATGATTTGCGAACTGTTATTGGTGGTTTCTACCAATACACTTTGGATTGGTGGTACAGACAGCGCATATTGCTTCACCAACGAATCATTCAATGATGCCGCCATTTGTTCAACTTTAAGTGTTTCACGTTGTACTAATCCGTAGCCAGTATCATCTTCGAATGCGAGCTCGATCGTGATGAAGTTAGTAGAAATCTCCGGGAAAAATACCGACTTAAGTTTGCCGGTTATTAGCGAACCACCAACTAGAATACACAGGGAAAAAAAGCCACAAATTACAGCATAACGGTAGCGTATAGCCAGTTGTAAACAGGGTTTGTAGAGATGCCAAGTGATGTATTTGAAACCACGTAGAACACGCTGTTGAATATAGTGCCATACGGCAGGAATACCCCATGCTGAAGTCGGTTCCATTTTGACTCGGGCAAGGTGAGCTGGGAGAATTAATTTGGACTCAATGAGTGAGAAAATCAGACAGAAAGTTGCAGCCATGGCAAATTGCGCAAAGATTTTACCGAGTTCCCCTTCGATTAAGCTGAGAGACATAAAAGCGACGATGGTCGTCAACACACCAAATGTGGTTGGTGTTGCAACTTTTTGCGCGCCAGCGATGGTCGACTCAACGGAAGCTCCGTGTTTCTCTCTTTGTTCGTAAATACTTTCACCAATGACGACTGCATCATCAACAACAATTCCGAGGGCCATGATGAAGCCAAAGGTGGTTAATTCATTAAGGGTGAGTCCAAAGAAAGAATCTCCCATAAGGACCATTGCGCCGGCAAACGTAACAGGTAGGCCAACGGCAACCCAGAAAGCCACACGTATGTTTAAGAGCAGAGCCAGTAAAATAACAACGAGAGCGATACCTTGAGCACTGTTCTTAAGTAGCAAAGATAAACGGTTTTTAATCGGCTCACTTTGATCATTCCATTGGGTCAGGTGGATACCGTTCGGCAGAGTCAATTGGTAAGCATCAACGATGGATTTGGTCTCTTTGGCTAGCTGGTTGATGTTTGATTGACCATACATTTTCACCTTTAATCCCACTGATGGATGGCCGTTATAACGAGTAATGATGCCGTCGTCGTCAAATCCTAATTCAATATGTGCCACGTCGGACAAGAGTATGGTTTGCCCTGTTGCTGTGCGTTTAATTGGCAGCGAAGCGAACTCTTTCGCGCTTCGGTGTTGCTGGTCCGCTTTAAGAACTAACGTCCCTTGAGAACCTTTGAGCTGGCCGGCCGTTTGGGTTAATGATTCTGCTCTAATTTGGCTGACAATTTGCTCCATCGTGAGACTGAAAGCTTGCAATTTTGCCTCGTCAATTTCAATCGAGACCTGCTGAGATTTTCGGCCAATGTAATCAACCTTTTGTATCAAAGGAGAGTTTAGGAGCTTGTGTCGTAACTCGTCTAAATAACGCTGTAATGCACCGATAGGCACGTCACCAAACAGGTTAATTGAAACTACCTCTTCAAGGTCGGCTTGACGCGTGATCACAGGTTTTTTTGCTTCGCTAGGTAAATCGCCAATAGCATCAACCACACTTTTTACATCTTGTTGCAGTTTGTCGAGTGAATAGCCACTCGACTTAGTGATGGTTACCGTTGCACCGTCACTATTTGCACTGCTGTGTATCTGTTTGATGCCTTCTACACCTAACAATGAATCTTCTATTTTTATCGCAATGCTTTCTTCAGCCGAGCGGGCTGAGCCACTTTGATATTCGACACTTACCGTAATATTGGTTGGGGGGAGTGAGGGGAAGCTTTCTACCCGTGATTGGATAACCGAAAAACCACCCGCGACTATGATCAAAACCATTAAAAGATTTGCAGCAACAGGATTGTGAACAAACCATGCGATAACGCCATGAGTTTTTAGGTTATTGTCCATCATTCACCTCTTTAAGTGATTTATCCCCAGAGGCAGGAGTCGGGAGGCTCCGATTTAATGCGAGTTTTTCCGTGTCGTCTGCGTGAGAGCTATCCGAAAGTGCTAATACTTGCATTCCCTCCACGTAGCTGGACAACGGCTTTACAACCAAAGTGATGTGTTGATTTAGGTTGCCCTGTTCAAAACCAATCGCATCGATATCTTGAAACAGTGATTGAGTCTTGTGACGATGAAGTTGACCTTCTTTGACGTACCAAATATTGCCGTCTGCAGTAATGGAAGAGGATGAAACTACAAAACTATCTGAATGGCTCTTACCTTGAATGACAACTCTAACAAAGCTCCCGATCAGCAAAGGATCTGGCTGTTGAAGAGGGGAGTCTATTTTTAATATGAGGTTACGCATACGTGTTGATTGTTCCACGAGCAGTGAAAGGTGACTCGCCCGTGCTGCCCATTGTTGCCCTGAATCTAAATCAGATGCTGACTGAATTGTCACCGACAGTGCACTCAAATCGGAGGGGAGCTGTTGCCAGTCGCGTTCTGTGAGCTGAAGATGTACTTCAGCAGTTTCTATGGATTTGATCTGTCCCAACGAGGTTCCGGATGCAACAACACTGCCTGTGGTGACGTTGCTTTGGCTGACAATGGCATCATAAGGAGCATGGATATTCGTGTTATTTAGTTGTTGCTTAGCATCTTCAACTGCTTGTTGTGCGGCGTTTAATCGTGCCTTTGCTGCTTTAAACTGAGGCTCTCGCAAAGCGAGGGGGCTCGGTGCCTCTTCTATACCTGAAGTTTTCCATTCTTTTTGAGCACGTTGATGTTTGCGTTGTTCTTGGAAAAATGAAAGTTGTGCGTTAGCTAGCTCTTTTTCTGCGTTAGCCAGTAGTACTTGGTAACTGGAATCGTCAATGTGAAATAGCAGATCACCTTTACAGATTTGTTCACCTAGTTGAAATTTTTTTGCTTTTGAAAGAATCACTCCTGAAACCTGGCTCGTGAGCGTTAAAGTTTCTTCTGGAATTACCTGCCCGTAACCTTCAATGGTAGAGCGGTGTTGCCCGGCAGCAATGTCGACTGTGGTGACTTTGATATATTGTCGAGGCTGAGCTTCCAGCGCTAACGTTGTTTCTTCGGGGATTGACTTAATGATGTACATCGCGGTGGCAATGATACTGAGCAAGCCCAAAGCCGTAACAAGTATCTGTTTCATTTTAAACCCCCATTCCTAATGCTAACCCTAAGGTAATTCTGTTTGAGAGCCGAGTACGCTGAGTATTAAGCAACTGGATTTTAGATTGGTAAATAGATTGTTGGGCGATAAGCAGTGCCAAAACGTCACTGGCTCCTTCCTGATAAAGGTTTTGATAGTTTTTCATACTAGCCTTGGAGAATGTAAAAGCATCTCGATAATGCTGTTCTTGTTGTTTGAGGTAGAACTCTTTGTCTAGTGCATTTCCTACCTCATTGATGGCAACCAATAGTTTCTTTTGGTAATCAACAAAGCTCTCTTCTGCTTGAAGCTGAGCTATTTTGGCTTTGGTTTGTAGTGATGATTGGTCAAGAAGAGGTGCGCTGATCCCCCCAACGAGATTCCACAGGGAAGGATTGTCGATAAGCTGGTTTGGTGTTGAGCCGCTACGATAAACAGAGGCAGACAGTGTGAATTTAGGCAGTAGATCTTTGTAAGCAACTGCCGCGCTTTTGTCGGCGGCGAGCACTTGCTGATAAGCGGCAAGGAGGTCAGGACGTGATCCAATCATTTCTCCGGGAAGACGTAATGGCGGAGCTTCAACTTCTGGGATCGTGAAAATCATTCGGTTAAGCTGGGTGTCGCTCTTACCTCGTAAGGTATTAAGGCCTCTGATTGCGATAAGCTGATCTTGTTCTTTAGCCGCTAAACTCGCTCTTACTCTGGATGTTGCAGCACGAGCGGTGTCGAGGTCTGCTTGTTCTTTAAACCCATCGAGCACTTGCTCTAGTACAATATTCTCAGTGTTTGAAAGGCTTTGTAGCCAGCGTTGTTCAACCCCGATCACTCTTGCTCTGTAAGCAACATCAAGCCACGCCTCTATTACGCGAGCCGCGAGAGAGTTTTGTGCGTAAGCATAGTCGAGTTGTGTTGCCTGTTGTTTCGCGTTAGCTGCGCTTGCTGAGTCAGCTAAGCGTCCCCAAACATCAAACTCCCAACTTAAATTCAAAGACAGTTTGTGACTGTTCTGAATTTGACTTGTTTTTTGTCTAGAGGCTTGAAAGTCTGTATTTAAAGAAGGTTGAAGGTATTGATCACTTTGAGCCGCTAATAGTTCAGCTTGCTTCAAGCGAAGTGCAGTTTTATGTAGGTCGTGGTTATTGGTGAGGGCTTCTTGAACCAGATCGGCGAGAGCTTGATTGTTGAACAGCGAGAGCAATTGTGTCGACATCGTAGTGTTTACGTATCGTTGAGAGCTTTCCCATTGCTCGGGAATCTGGGTTGTATTGTTCAAACTGGCTTGCGGCGTTGGTGATAGAGAAGCGCAACCCGTGAGATAGGTCAGACTACCCAGTAGTAATAACGCGGATAGGGGGTGGTGTGTGTTCATGCTGTCTTACTCTAAGGTATTTATCTATAGATATACCTAACAGCGAGTAAATTGGAGGTGAAATGAGTGTTTGGTTATTGATTAAAATTGGATATGGATATGGATATGGATATGGGCTAGTAAAGGGTTTATGAAAGAACTTCTGAAAAAATAAAAGCCACTGAAATCAGTGGCTTTCTAGACTTGTCCGTTTTATCTAATCAGGCCATACATGGAATGTGCTGACCTCATACCCCTCGAATAGCAGGCTCTATTAAAAGAAAGGGGTGACATCAATTTCAGCCTTCGTAGGAGAAATTGCTTTTACAATCGTATGCCAGCTGTGTTTTAAATCCACATACTTGACGTCAATGAAACGTTTATTCTTTCGTGAATAGAAGCACTTAACGACAGGCTCAACAGGAGCATCATCATTCGATGACCATACGATTCCAAGATGGCCATTGCTCAGCTCAACGATGGCCCCAATAGGGAAAATACCAATGCAATTAATAAATTTGTACACCAATTGCCGGTCTAAGTGATTAGGTGTCATACCTAACATTATTTTAAACGCTTCCGCTGGGCTCATTCCACGTTTGTAGCAACGGTCAGCCGTCAATGCGTCATAGATATCGACGATACAAGCCATTCGGCCGTGCTGCGGAATTTGCTCGCCACTCAATCCATTAGGGTAACCTGTACCATCTAACTTTTCATGGTGCATTAAACATACATCACGGCTAATTTGACTTAAGCCTTCGATTTTTTTGATGATAGGTTTAGCAAATACTTGGTGTTGCTTGATGTGAGCGAATTCCTCCTCGGTTAAACGAGAAGGCTTGTGCAAAACATTATCATCGATATGCACTTTACCGACATCATGAATAATCCCACCAATAGCCAATGGCTTTAATCGGTCTTTGCCAAAACCCAAATGCTTGCCAAATGTGACCAAAAGTGTGGCGACATTAACGGAATGTTCAAGCAAATAGGCATCTTTCTTACGTAATGCAGAAACACATTGCAAGGCATCTGAATTGATCAGTGCTGATTCAATCAGCTCATCCGCCCAACCATCCAGTTCATCCGCAACAAACGTATGCGAATCAAATGTTGCCGTAATAATTTTCTGAGCAAGACCGCGCGCTTCTTGGATGATTCGCTCTGCATTTTTTTGTCTTACTTCTCGAGAGACCAATTTACTTGGAGAATTTTTACTGCTCTTTTGTTGTTCCTCACTCGTTTCGTCATCAGGAACGGGGTGAAATTTACAACCTTTAGCAGAGAGCTTCTTGTCAACCCAGACATACTTAATGCCTTTATTAACTAATGTATCAATTCCTTTTTTTGAAGACACGCGTCCAGCGTTAGATAAATAAACACGCTCACTTTTCTGAATTGATGTAACAAACATTCCCACAACCAATGTGTTTATGGAAATTTTTACTGAGTCTTTAAGGTCGAACTGCATTAAATTCAATTAAGTGTTGTCAAAAACAGTGTGATTCTAATCCAATTTCGCGACGAATCTAGTCAAATTGTTGATTTATTTACTCAAAACACCTGAAATTAAAAACAAAAGGCCGAAATGTCACAGAGTTATGCTTCGATCTTAGCGATATTGTTTACAACGGTTAAGTGGCAGTGGTGTAGTAATAAGCGTTCTTTTCTAATCGAAGTGTCTATCTAAAGGGCTCTGTAGAAAAGTACTTTGTATTGTGGATGTGACTTAAGAGGTGAGGTAGGGAGGTTGCCACCTATTAATAAAAAGATAAAACGTTAGATATTAAAAAAGCCACTGAAATCAGTGGCTTTTTAGAGTCAACCCATATCAGAATGGATTAAAATTAGCTGATAAAAGTTGACGTACTCTTCGATTTCTAATCGATTTCTTTGTCTTTAGTCATAGATAAAAGCCAAAGAGATACGGCTGCAACACCTGCAAAGCCACCAAGAATGATAACTGGCATAGCGCTGTAACCTAGGATGTGCCAAATTACGTTCTCTAAAGTACTCATTCAATCGCTCCTTATTGCCAGCCTTCAACGCCGTGCATGTCTGGTAGTTTGTGTGCGATACCTTTGTGACAGTCTACACACGTTTTTTCACCAGAAGCTAGCGCTGTCGAGTGTTGTTTCGCACTACGAGGGCTCTGCTCTGAGAAGTCCATGTAATCGAACTGGTGACAGTTACGACACTCAAGTGAATCATTCTTTTTCAATCGAGCCCATTCGCGTTCTGCTAAGTGAGCACGACGTGCTTTGAACTTTTCTTCAGTATTGATGGTTTTCGCAATAAAGTGTGCGTATAGCTCTTTAGAAGCCTGAACCTTACGAACAATTTTATCTGTCCACTCATGAGGTACGTGACAGTCTGAACAGATAGCACGAACACCAGAACGGTTAGAGTAGTGAATTGTTTCTTGGATTTCAGCAACGATAGGTGCGTGACAACCAGAACAGAACTCTTCCGTATTGGTTGCTTCCATACCTGTGTTGAATGCACCCCAGAACAAAAGACCACCCGAGAAACCCAAGAATAAAACAACGCCTACCGCTGCTTTACTTGGTGTCGCGAGTCTTTTCCAAAACGCTTTAAGTAATTTTATCATATATAGCCTCTCTTACAGTCCGGCTACGATTAACGCAGTGAATCTACAGGTTTGAACTCGTTCTCAACTAGCGGTTTAGCATTAGCTTGAGGTACGTGACACTGTAGACAGAAGTAACGACGAGGTGAAACATCAGCAAGTACCGCATCTTCGCGGTTCATGTAGTGAGTTACACTCACTTTAGTTGCACCCATTTCTTTTGCGTTTTTCCAGCTATGACAAGCAAGACACTTGTTAGCGTTAAGAGACACTTCATAGCTACGAATAGTATGAGGCACTAAAGGTGGTTGGTATACGTAGTCACTCTCAAGTACTTGGTCACGAGGAAACTTTTTGAAGTCATCTGCTGCGCGAGTTGCTTCAAGTTCACTTGCACCACGTAGAGATTCTACGCCACCAATGCCGCCTGGGTTATCCAGCTCAGCTTGAGCTTGAACTGCACCAGCTAGCAAAAGACCAGCTGATAGTAGGGCAGTAATCAGTTTTTTCATGGTTAATTTCTCCGCCTAAAGGCTAATTCTTTGAGTGGACTACTTCCTTCAAAAAGTGATGAAAAAAGTAGTCGCAATATTAAATACGTTAGATCTTGTATCTAGGTTCGAAAAGCGCTTGGCTCTTAAGAAACCTTAGTGATCTTAACTGGACACTTCTTGTAATCCGTCTGCTTAGACAGAGGATCCGTTGCATCCAAGATCAACTTGTTGATCAGAATTCTTGCATCAAAGAATGGTACGAATACCAAGCCTTGTGGTGGACGGTTACGACCACGAGTTTCAACACGAACGCGTACTTCACCACGTTTGTTTTCGATAAGAACTTCATCACCACGGCGAAGGCCACGAGCTTTAGCGTCAGCAGGGTGGATGTAACAAAGTGCATCCGGTACTGCTTTGTAAAGTTCTGGTACACGACGAGTCATAGTACCTGTGTGCCAGTGCTCAAGAACACGACCTGTACATAACCACATGTCGTATTCGTCGCTTGGCACTTCTGGTGGTGCTTCGTAAGGAGCATTGATGATAAGAGCTTTACCATCTGGTTTACCGTAGAAATCCCAACCAGAACCTTTCTTAGCGTATGGATCTGAACCTTCTTTAAAGCGCCACAGTGTTTCTTTACCGTCAACAACAGGCCAACGTAGGCCACGGACTTTGTGGTAAGTGTCGTAAGGTGCTAAATCGTGACCGTGATCGCGACCAAAGGCTGCGTATTCTTCGAATAGACCTTTTTGAACGTAGAAACCTTGAGCTTGAGCATCGTCGTTAAGCTCTTGTGCTTCAGACAGTGGGAATGCATCAACGTTGCCGTTTTTGTACAGCACGTCGTACATGGTTTTACCACGATACTCAGGTGCTTTAGCTAGAAGCTCTTCGCCCCAAACTTCTTCAACAGTGAAGCGTTTAGAGAACTCCATGATTTGCCATAGGTCAGACTTTGCTTCACCTACGGTTTTAACTTGTTGGTACCATGCTTGTGTACGACGCTCAGCGTTACCGTAAGCACCTTCTTTTTCAATCCACATTGCTGTTGGAAGGATAAGGTCAGAAGCTTGAGCTGTTGCTGTTGGGTACGGGTCAGAACATACAATGAAGTTGTCTGGGTTACGGTAACCTGGTAGACGTTCAGTGTTGATATTTGGACCAGCTTGCATGTTGTTGTTACACATTACCCAGTACGCGTTGATCGTACCATCTTTTAACGCACGGTCTTGCGCAACAGCGTGTTTACCCGGTTTAGGTGGGATAGTGCCTTCTGGAAGCTTCCAGATGTCTTCTGCAATCTTACGGTGTTTAGGGTTAGCAACCACCATATCTGCCGGTAGACGGTGAGAGAACGTACCTACTTCACGAGCTGTACCACATGCAGATGGTTGGCCAGTAAGTGAGAATGGGCTGTTACCTGGAGTAGAAATCTTACCTGTAAGAAGGTGGATGTTGTACACAAGGCTGTTCATCCATACACCACGAGTATGTTGGTTCATACCCATAGTCCAAAGTGACATTACTTTGATGTTTGGATCTGCGTATTGCTTAGCCAGCTTGATAAGGTCATCTTGAGATACACCTGACATTTCAGATGCTTTTTCAACGGTGTATTCAGCAACAGAAGCTTTGTAGTCTTCGAAGCTGATATCAGTCATTTTACCTGAGTTAGGGTTCGCAGCGGCTTTCTGTAGTGGGTCATTGTCACGAAGGCCGTAACCGATGTCTGTTGTTGCTTGCTTGAAGTTCGTGTGTTTGTTCACGAATTCCCAGTTCACCGCATCGTTTTGAATGATGTAGTTAGCGATGAAGTTAGCAATCGCTAGATCTGATTGAGGTTCGAAGATGTAACCTGTGTCTGCAAGCTCGAAAGAACGGTGGTAGTAAGTAGACAGTACGTTTACTTTAACGTGTGGGTGGCTTAGACGACGGTCTGTAATACGAGTCCATAGTACTGGGTGCATTTCTGCCATGTTTGAACCCCACAGTACGAATGCATCTGCGTGTTCAAAGTCATCGTAACAACCCATTGGCTCATCGATACCGAAAGTACGCATGAATGCACCTACCGCAGATGCCATACAGTGACGAGCATTTGGATCGATGTTGTTTGAACGGAAGCCCGCTTTCATCAGCTTAACCGCTGCGTAGCCTTCCATTACTGTCCACTGGCCGGAACCGAACATACCAACGCCTGTTGGACCGTTCTTCTTCAGAGCGGCTTTCCATTTCTCAGCCATTACGTCGAAAGCTTTGTCCCAAGATACTGGTGCAAAATCACCATCTTTGTGGAACTCACCATCTTTCATACGAAGAAGAGGCTGTTCAAGACGGTCTTTACCGTACATGATTTTTGAAAGGAAGTAGCCTTTAATACAGTTAAGGCCTTTGTTTACAGGTGCTTCTGGGTCGCCTTGAGTCGCGACCACTTTACCGTTTTGAGTACCAACTAGTACCGAACAGCCCGTACCACAAAAACGACAAGGCGCTTTATCCCACGTGATTTTTGTTTGATCAGAGCTAGCAATCAGGTTGGTTGCTGTTGCTGGTAGAGTTACACCTGCAACGGCTGCCGCTGATGCAGCTGCGTTTGCTTTCACAAACGCGCGTCTTGTCATTTTCATACTTCACCCTCAAGTTGAGAATTGTTGCTTCCAGTTTCTAAATCCGTTTCGTCTAGTCCAGTCTCGATTTGGTGATAAACCAAAGCTGTCCCTAAAACGTTCGTAATATTATTAATTTCTTCGATGGTGTCCGTAACAAAACCTTGGTTCTCGGTTTCTAGGACCACGATGATTTTGCCTTCAGGGCTACTGCCGTAGATTTCCGCATTATCGTATTGCTCGATTTGTGCTTTGATCTCGTCTAGATGCTCTGGGCTCACATGCACGACTAAACTTGATATATGCACTTCATTTAGTGCCATAAATTGCTCTCGTTATTTTTGTTTTATGCATTACTCACAAGAATAGCCGAAGTAGGGCAAACTGCTACGCAGGCTCCACAACCGCTACACTCATCTAACTCGATTTTTGGTAGAGCAACACTGCCTGCTCTAAGTTGAAATTGAATCGCCATAGGTTCACACATGTCACCACAGCTTCGGCATTCAACATTTTGTTGGGCCAAGCATTTATCAGAGATAGTTGCTTTTGCCAGCCAAGGCGTTTCTTCCTCGGGTTTAAAAATTGGCTCTGGACAAACGTCTGCACATTGATAACAGAATGTACATTCGTCTTTTGAGAAGTCGACAGTAGGAAAACCACCGTCGCCGACAATGATGATGTGTGTCTCGCAACTTTCGATGCATTTACCACAACGTGTACAATCATCTGCGAAGCTTTCTAGACTTTTAATCCAAGGCAATCGAATTTGGCTTGAATCTACTTTTCGCCTAGAAAATAGGCGTCGTCTCGATAGGTCTACCACTAAATGCCTACTAATGTTGCTAAGATGTTGTAATTGTAGATCATTGTTTCGTTAATATCTTGTCATTTATCCTCACAAGTAGTGTAGTTTTAGAAATATTTGTATAAATACCCCTTAAGGGCTAAATAGGATCCTATATTGTCTTAGATCAATAAATTATGAAGCGTTTGGTCACATATTGAATGGAGCTCTGTTTTTTGATGTGTGACAATAGGTTCCCGATAGCCATTTTTATACCTTCAGGATATTAACTTTGCTTATTAAACCTGTTTCATCTGTGACGAGTACAATAGCTAAATCATTGCTATTTATATTGCTCCTTTCAGTTGCCACCACCGGTTTTGCTATTTTTACATTGGCGTCCAGCCTTAATGATGCCGAGGCGGTTAATGTGGCTGGCTCGATGCGCATGCAAAGCTACCGTTTAGCGCATGATATTCAAATAGAATCAGTGGATTACGATTCTCATATTCGTGAATTTGAAAGTTCCCTTTATTCCACATCGATGACTAATTTGGTGAGTTGGGAAGTGCCAACTGATATTACAAATGATTATTATTTAATAATTGGCCGTTGGCATGAATTGAAGCAGGTCTTAAATAGCGAAGATAGAAAACACTACCTGGTACTTGTTGAAAATTTTGTTATTGAAATCGACCGCTTTGTTTTTAAGTTACAAGAATTTTCAGAAAATAAATTAATTAAATTGGCATGGGCTGGTGGTATAGGTCTAGGTGGAATACTCGTCATATCTCTTTTTGTTGTTCATTTTGTACGTAAACAAGTTGTTAAGCCTCTACACGCTCTCGTTAGAGCTAGCCAGAGAATAAAAAATAGTGATTTCGAGGTTAAGTTGGAGGTTACCAACAATAATGAACTGGGCATTTTGACCAAAACATTTAACTCGATGGCGAAAGATTTAGGCGTGCTGTATCGAAACCTTGAAGATGTTGTCGATGCCAAGACGGTTGAGTTACAAAATGCCAACCAATCATTGCAAGCACTCTATTATTCTTCTCAAGAACTCACGGTAACGCGTGTTGCACCGGAAAATTTCCGAGCTATTTTGCAGTACTTGGTCAGCCTAGAAGGGATTGAATCGCTAAGGTTAGAAATAGTCGATAATTCGGGACGTTCTTTGATTATGGATGAAGGTTACGACCCGACTTGCGATTATGAAAAGTTTGAAATGAAACTGGATGATAACGAGCTTGTTTTGGGCTATCTGTATTGCTCATATCATCATGGTCATTCAACTAAGACGCTAATTGAGAGTTTTATTCAACTGTTATCGAGAGCTATCTACTATAATCGCGCTCAAAAGAAAGCTGAGCAGCTTATTATTATGGAAGAGCGAGCGACGATTGCGCGTGAACTGCATGATTCATTGGCCCAATCGCTGTCGTATTTAAAAATCCAAGTGACATTGTTAAAGCGTGTTATTGGTAAACTTCCGGAACACAAACATCGAGAGCAGTCTGAGCAGATTGCATCTGAGATAGGGAATGGGTTAGCCGGTGCCTATACTCAATTGAGAGAGCTACTCACCACATTTAGGTTATCCATCAAAGAGGGTAGCTTTGGAGATGCTTTGAGCACCATGCTAGAGCAACTTAGTGAAAGAACCGATGCGAAGATTAAATTAACTAATAACCTTTCATCGCTAGAGCTTGATGCGCACAGTCAGGTTCACTTGCTTCAATTGATTCGTGAAGCAACAATAAACGCAATAAAACACGCCAATGCCGACTTGATAGATGTATGCTGTATCGATGAGGACGGACAAGTATTAGTCGTGATTAAAGATAATGGAGAAGGCTTTGACCCAAGTAGTTCGAAGATGAACCACTACGGAATGAGTATTATGCAGGAGCGTGCGGCAAGACTGAATGGTGACTTAACGATTGAAGCGGCTCAAGGTGAGGGCTGTACAGTCATATTGAAATATAAAAGTTTAAAGGAAGTTAAAGTTGACGATTTGTAAAGTAATGTTGGTTGATGATCATCCATTGATGCGCAGAGGTATAAGCCAATTACTGAGCTTTGAAGATGAATTTGAAGTGATTGCAGAAGCAAGTAACGGTACTGAAGCGGTCGCTCTTGCCCATGAAGAAGAACCTGATTTGATCCTGTTGGATCTGAATATGAAAGGCATGTCTGGGCTAGATACTCTGAAAGCACTTCGTACTGATGGTTCAAGCGCTAACATCGTTATTTTAACGGTTTCTGATAGCCCTGCGGATATAGAAGCGATTGTTAAAGCGGGCGCTGATGGTTACTTACTGAAAGATACTGAACCCGATGAGTTGATTGAACTGCTTAAGCAAGCACATAGCGGCGATAAGGCATACAGCAGTGTGGTAGCTCGTTATTTGAATGATGCTGACAGTCGAAATGATATCTTCGACCAACTGACTGAACGTGAAATGCAAATTCTTCAAGAAGTCGCGAAAGGTTACCGTAACAAGCAGATCGCCGATCACCTGTTTATTTCTGAATCGACAGTTAAGGTACATATGAAGAGTTTGTTGAAAAAGCTGCAAGTGCCTTCTCGTACCGCAGCAACCGTTCTTTATTTAGAACGTTATGGTGACATGAAGTAGGGCTTGTTCTTTTTAAGTAATACTATTTAAAGCTGTGCTGTTTCAATCCCTTGTGACATTTTTAGTGTCATGCTCCAATAGATAGAGTTTTGAATTCTCTAATTAATATGACGCAAAAAAGGCGCTGAACTTATTAAGTTCAGCGCCTTTTTGTTAGGGCATTTTATATCGGCATCTCTATCTTAGCTTGTATCAGTCTAGATAGAGTGTTTCTTTAAGTTAAGCTGCCATTGGAACCAATACCAGCGTACCAAAGATAACCGTGATAAGACCACAGATTACTGGAACAGAAGTACGTTTTACAACTTCAAACGGGCTGATTTTACCCATACCCGATGTCGCAACAATTACGCCAGATACTGGAGAAATGGTACGGCCTAGGTTAGATGCTTGAAGCATAGGGATGATTAGGAACGCTGGGTTCAAGCCCATTTTCGCCGCTAGTGATGGAGCCAGTTCTACGAATGCATAGAAAGGCGCGTTACCAGAACCTGTCGCGATAGCTGCAGCAACCGTTAAACCTGTTAGGATAAGCATTAATGCGATACCGCCTGCGCCTGCCGATTCAGCAAGACCGATTAGGTTATCAATTGCACCGATAGACATTAGACCTTGAGCAAATACGCCCGCCGCAACCAACAACATTACCACGCCTTTGAACGCGTCAGCCATGCCTTGGTAGCAAGAATCTAAGTCTTCTAATGTTTTCTCGCCGTCAAACTTCTTAACAACGTAATCGATAACTGCGCCCACGAAGATAGAACCTACAACAATGGTGTAGATATCAAGTGAAAGCCCTGGAATCGTGCGGCCGTTGAATAGGAAAACGCCGATGATAGGTAGGAATGGCAGTGCAGCGTAGAAAGCCGGTGCTGTTGTTTCGATTTCAGAAACGTCTACTTTTTCCATTGGCGTGTTTTCTTTTTTATCTAGGTATTTGTTCCAGAAGAAAGCCGCGCCAGCCATCACGATGATTGCACAGATAGAAACAGGCAATACTGTTTGAACAGCAAACACATCAAGAGACATGCCTGATTTTTCAGCTGCGATAACCACATCACCAGAGGTTGGTGAAAGAATGATTGCTGCAGGTGATGCACAAACGGCAACCGCTGCTGGGCGTGAAATACCCATCGCCGTCATCATTGGGAATAGGGTCGCCATCAGTAACACACCAAGGCCTGTTGCAGAACTTACTGCTAGAGACATTAGACACGCTACGATGTAAGCCGCAACAAGAAGTACATAGGGAGATTTAATAGCAGCAAGCGGTTTAGAGAACTGTTTCACTACTACGTTGTTAGCACCAATGTGCGTCATGTAAGAAGCAAAACCACAAAGAAGCATGATTTGCATGCCTAGGCCGCCTCCACGGTACTGAAGCATGTACTTAACAAATTCGAGTGAGTCGGTAACCATGTTACCTGTTGAGGCGACTTTAGCTGGTAAGACTGTGTGACCAATAAGGCCAGTAATAAGAAGTAGGGCAAGGCCAGCAGTTAGTAATACGCCTGCCGCTTTATAGCCTTTCACAATAAAGTAACCAACAGCGATGGTAATTACTAATCCGATCAAGAGCTCTAACATAGAAATCTCCACAAAGTTTAAAAAATATAAGAAAGTGTTTCAGAATATGACAATGAATGTACAGAAAACTGCACTGTGGCACGAGGCATAGTTGAGGTTGGTATGATCTAAGACAAACATTTTTTTCTATGTTAATTGTGGTTGTAAATATTGATTAACTACTGTTGTTTGGGTGTTAATAAACAAAATTTGTGACTCCCTAGAATATAACTTGGATCACCTTTGCTTGTTTTAGTTTCATATGACAGGAAGGGTTGGATAACTTTAGCCGTTGATGTGCAAATGGTGATAATAGCGAGAAAAAGAGAGTTATGTGGGGCAAGAGACGAACGGGCGATTTGATGTGGGGAGCACAATCAAAGTGTTACAGCCTTATGATGTTTTAGAGTGGTTTTAATGCTATCGAGCACTACGCGTTGAAGCCTGGAGGGAGATTTAATTCTCGGTGATCAAATCACACAACGCGTATCTGGTGTGTGATTTGGTATTAAAGGCGAAAGAAGCTCTAAGTGTGGAAGAGCTTCTTTGGTGCATTCGTTTAGGTAAA
This sequence comes from Vibrio sp. 10N.222.54.E6, assembly GCF_041473955.1. Taxonomy (NCBI): domain Bacteria; kingdom Pseudomonadati; phylum Pseudomonadota; class Gammaproteobacteria; order Vibrionales; family Vibrionaceae; genus Vibrio; species Vibrio sp. 10N.222.54.E6. The sequence continues at coordinate 86,728 of NZ_JBFRTD010000032.1, forward strand.
CCAAAGCCTATAGTATTGCTTACCTTTGGCGTCTTGCGACCAAAGTAAATCGGTAATCGTTAGACGTGAAGTAGTTACGGCTGTATTCAAACACCGTGTTATTGGCAAGGTAACCGCGAGTACGTTTTTCAATGATAGGCTGAGCTGGGTCAATACCTAGCTGTTTCGCAACATCTTCAGGCGGAAGAATCGGTACCAATTCCTGCTCACTTCTATCAATCACCATGCCTTTGGTGTTCTCAATAAAGTCGTACTTTGATGTCTGCATCACTTGATAGGTGAGATCTGGGAATAGGGCAACAGGTAACCAAGTTTCTTCAACCGTGATTGGATTGTTGTCTATGAAACGAACACGTTTTACGTAGAAAACCAATTCGCCTTCTTTGATATCTAAATGTTCAGACATCGCCAAAGAACACGGCTTCATTTCGAAGGCCAGAACTTCACTGTGTGTAACCACATCCAAATGCGCCCACTTTTCTTGAAAGCTCGACTGTTTGTAGATGTCGTAATTGATCTTGTTCTCTTTGACGTAAGTGCCGCTGCCTTGAACGCTTTCAAGCTCATCGTTTTCGATCAGTAGTTTCAACGCTTGCCTAACCGTCACACGGCTTACCGAGAATACTTCACGCAATTGCGCTTCTGTTGGGAGTGCTTCTCCAACTTTATATTCACCAGAACTGATCTTTTCTCTTATTGCATCGGCGATTTGGCGATACATAGGGAGTCTTGCCATTTTTGCCTCATTTGTGCGCTAGAACAACTAGACTTTGATTAACAACCTGTACCTTAAATACGTAAATTTGCTCTATATAAGCCTTGCTTTAAAGGTTAGTGTGAGCGTCGTATCGGCGTTTTGTAGTACATATAATACAAATTAAACGATACATAACAAGCTTTCTTAAAGGATTTTCCAATACGATTTAAATACAAATTAAATACAAATATGTATTGGTGAGATCGTGATCACGGATTAAATGTCTTGAAGTTGTATTATTCTTCTCGTCGACAGGGACGACTGTCGTACTAATCCGTGACTATGGGACAAAGGTTATGAAACTTACTACTCTAACGAATAAGTCGCTCGTAAATCTGCAAACTACGTTTAGCAGTCGAGAAGAAGCGATTTACGCACTTGCTGACCAACTGGATCAGCAAGGCAAACTGCATAACAAGCAAGAGTATCTTGATGCAGTATTTGCTCGTGAAGAGCAAGGCCCGACAGCGCTTGGCGAAGGCCTAGCAGTACCGCATGGTAAGACTGACGCGGTTAAAGAAGCTGGCTTCGCTGTAGCAACGCTTAAAGAAGACATGAAATGGAAAGGCTTGGATGAAGACGAAGATGTGAATCTTATCTTCCTAATTGCGATTCCAAATGCAGAAGCGGGCTCTACCCACATGCATCTGCTTACCGCACTGACAACTACATTGGTTGACGACGATGTTCGCGAAGCGGTATTAAAAGCGACAACCGCTGAAGAAATCTTTGCGCTTCTTGATGGCGACAATCAACAAGAAGAAAAACAAGACAACTTAGATACAAATGCACCGACAGTTGTATGTGTTACTGCTTGCCCTGCTGGCATTGCTCATACTTATATGGCGGCAGAATATCTTGAAAAGGCGGGCAAAAAGCTTGGCTATAACGTACATGTTGAAAAACAGGGCGCAAACGGTATTGAAGATCGCTTAACGGCTGAGCAATTAAACAATGCTGTGGCGTGTGTTTTTGCTGCTGAAGTGGCGATTAAAGAATCTGAGCGCTTTAACGGCATTCCTCGTATTGAAACACCAGTCGCAGAACCGATTAAACACGGTGAGCGCATTTTAAACGAAGCGATCGAAGAGTCGAAAAAAGGCAACGGTGCAGAGCGTAAAGTAGCTACTGATGATAAACCGAAGAAACTGCCACTGAAAACTGAGCTCAAACAAGCACTGCTTTCTGGTATTTCTTACGCGGTTCCTCTTATCGTTGCTGGTGGTACTGTTCTTGCGGTTGCTGTTCTTATCGCGCAAATTTTTGACCTGCAAGAGCTCTATGCAACAAAAGATTCTTGGCTATGGATGTATCGCAAACTAGGTGGCGGCCTACTGGGTACATTGATGGTGCCAGTACTGGCAGCTTACACAGCTTACTCATTAGCAGATAAACCGGCACTTGGTCCTGGTTTTGCCGCAGGTATTGCAGCAAACATCATTGGCTCTGGTTTCCTAGGCGGTGTTGTTGGTGGTTTGATTGCTGGTTACGTGATGCGTTGGGTAAAAGAGCATGTTCGCTTAGGCCCTGCGTTTAACGGCTTCCTTACTTTCTACCTTTATCCGGTGATCGGTACTTTGGTGGCAGGTAGCTTGATGCTATTTGTTATCGGTAAACCTGTAGCGTTCCTAAACCAAGGTCTAACGGACTGGTTGAACGGTATGTCTGGCACCAATGCGCTGCTATTGGGTGCGATTCTTGGTTTGTTTGTATCATTCGACTTAGGTGGTCCGGTAAACAAAGCCGCTTACGCATTCTGTTTAGGTGCAATGGCGAACGGTGTTTATGGCCCATACGCAATCTTTGGTTCAGTAAAAATGGTATCGGCGTTCACCGTAACGGCTTCAACCATGATTGCTCCACGCCTATTCAAAGACTTTGAGATTGAAACCGGTAAATCTACATGGCTACTTGGCCTAGCGGGTATTACCGAAGGTGCAATCCCAATGGCGATTGAAGATCCAATCCGTGTAATCGGTTCATTCCTACTAGGCTCTGTGGTTACAGGCGCGATGGTTGGTGCGGCAGGTATCGGTCTATCGACTCCGGGTGCAGGTATTTTTTCTATCTTCTTGTTACACGATTCAGGTTTGGGCGCATTCTCTGCTGCTGCAATCTGGTTCGGTGCTGCGCTTGTCGGCACAGTGATTTCAACTGTTACTCTTCTGATGTGGCGTGGTCATGCTGTAAAAAAGGGTAAGTTTGAAGCAAGTACTGCAACACAGAACTAACTAAATTTTGAGCTAACTTCTAACTCGCAATTAAAACACCATATAAAAAATAACGAACAACTTGGCTGTCCTAAATACCTGTGCTCCTAACGGTTTTATTCACACAGATTCTGGGCGTGGTTTTCTGCACCCTAAATTTAGTGGCAGCCAATTTTAACCCCTTGAAAAACTTTAATTTAGTCGTATTTGAGTTCGAATTTTAGATTTACTCGAAGCGACACATTTAGGTAAATGATTATGACTACATCACGCGTACATATTACTCCACACATGCACTGGGATCGTGAATGGTATTTCACAACAGAAGAGTCTCGCATTCTTCTTGTGAACAACATGGAAGAAATCATGAACCGTCTGGAGAGTGATCCAGAATACAAATACTACGTTCTAGATGGTCAAACCGCTGTTCTAGAAGACTACTTTGCGATCAAACCAGAGAACACAGAACGCGTAAAAGCATTGGTTGAAGCGGGCAAGCTTATTATTGGCCCTTGGTATTCTCAAACCGACACAATGCAAGTTTCTGGTGAGTCGATTGTGCGTAACATGATGTATGGCATTCGTGACTGTATGAAATTTGGCGATGCAATGAAGATCGGTTACCTACCAGATTCATTCAGCATGAGCTCACAGCTGCCGATGATCTATAACGGTTTCGACATCACGCGTGCAATGTTTTGGCGTGGTTGTTCAGAGCGTCATGGCACCAACAAAACAGAATTCTTATGGCAGTCTAATGACGGCAGTGAAGTTACGGCACAAGTGCTTCCGCTAGGTTACGCAATTGGCAAATACCTTCCACAAGACGAAGAAGGCTTGCGTGCTCGTTTAGATAAGTACTTCCCAGTGCTAGAAAAGCCATCGGTAACGAAAGACATTTTGCTGCCGAATGGCCATGACCAAATGCCGATTCAAAAAGACATCTTTGAAGTAATGGACAAACTTCGCGAAATCTACCCAGATCGTGAATTCTCAATGAGTCGTTACGAAGAAGTGTTCGAGAAAGTAGAAGCGGCGCGCGACCAACTCGACACAATTAAAGGCGAGTTCAACGACGGTAAATACATGCGTGTTCACCGTACGATCTCTTCTACGCGTATGGATATCAAACTGATCCACGCAGAAATCGAAAACAAGATTGTAAACATCTTAGAACCACTAGCGTCTATCGCTTGGACATTAGGCTTTGAATACCACCATGGTTTGATTGAGAAAATGTGGAAAGAGAGCATGAAGAACCACGCTCATGACTCGATTGGCTGCTGTTGTTCTGACAAGGTTCACGCTGAGATCCTAAACCGTTACATCCTTGCGGACGATATGGCGACCAACCTGATTCATTTCTACAAGCGTAAGATTGTTGACCACATGCCAGATCGCGAAGGTTGCGACAAGTTGGCGATGTTTAACCTTTCTCCATATGAGCGTGAAGAAGTGGTTAACACGACTATCACTATCCGTGCTCAAGAGTTCTCTATTTTTGATGAAAACGAAAACCCTGTTGAATACTTCATCCAAGATAAACGCCAAATTGACCCAGGTAAAGTAGACCGTCAAATCGTTCACTACGGTAACTACGACCCGTTCATGGAGTTTGATATTCAGATCAAACGTACTGTGCCAGCGATGGGCTTCACCACGTTACACATCCAAGGTAACGAGAAGGGCGCAGTAAAAGTTGCAGAACAAAAAGACTACTTGCTAGAGAACGAGTACTACCGAATCAATGTAAACGACAACGGTACTCTGACTATTTTCGATAAAGAGACAGAGCAAGTATTCGACCAAGTACTTCGTTTAGAAGACGGTTCTGATGACGGCGATGAGTACGATTACTCTCCATCTCGTCAAGAATGGTTGCTGTACTCAGATGAGTTCCCGGTAGAAACATCGATTGATCACCAAGGCTTTCAATCGGTAGCGAACATCGCTTTCCGCATGAACGTGCCTGCAAACCTTGCAGAGCGTGAAGAACGTACGGGTCAAAACGGATTCGTTGAAGCGCAATGCCAAGTGGTATTGAAGCAAGGTTCTCGCCGCATTGAAGTTCGTATGGAACTAGACAACCAAGCCGACGACCACCGTGTACGTGTGCTAGTACCAACGCCATTCGTTTCTGAAACTGTGGTTGCAGATAACCAGTTCGGTTGTATTACTCGACCAACCAATGACCCTGCTATGGCGGTTTGGGAAGAAGAGAAGTGGAAAGAAGCGCCAGTTCCTGTGTATCAGTCAATGAACTTCGCAGCGCTAGAAAACGGCAAAGCGGGTATGGCGATTATGTCGAATGGCCTGCGTGAATTTGAAGTGATTGCTTCGCAAGGCGACGATAATAGAGATACGTTCGCACTAACGTTATTCCGCGGTATCGGTGTATTGGGTAAAGAAGAGTTATTGCTTCGTCCGGGTCGCCCTTCCGGTATCAAGATCCCGACACCGGACTCACAAGTACGCGGCAAGTTAGTGTGTGAATTCACTCTATGCGGTTTCTCTGGTAACCATATTGACGCGAACGTCATGGCGCAAGCACGTGACAATGTCACTCAAATCGAATGCTACAACAAGATCCCTTACAACGCGATGAAGCTGAATGTGGGCGAGCAAAACCTACCGATGAGCTTCAGCTTGTTATCGAAGCAACAAGCAGGTGCGGTACTGAGTGTACTGAAGAAAGCGGAAGATGAAGATGCGTTGATCATGCGTGTCTACAACCCGGCAGAAACAGGTTCTGTGTCAGATTCAATTTCGTTCACTCAAGCAGTTTCAAGCTGGAAAGAGACAAGCATGGATGAGCGCGTACGCGAAGGTGATGTAGCAACTGAAGACTTCGGCCAGCTGGCATCTTGCCAAGCAAAAACATTCCAAGTCAAATTCTAATTTCAATCACCCGCTCATCTTGGTGGGCGGGAATGGTGAACGACAATGAAAATTGTAATTGCCCCCGATTCATTTAAAGAATCACTCGACGCGCATCAAGTTGCGTCTTGTATTGAGCGTGGATTTGCCGACGTTTTCCCTCATGCAGAGTTTGTGAAAATGCCACTCGCTGATGGTGGTGAAGGCACGGTAGACGTGTTGCTAGAGGCGCTCAATGGTAAGAAACAAGGGTTGCAAACGATGGACCCAATCGGACGTGAATGCACAGCTTACTGGGCGTCGTTAGAGCAGACTTTTGATGGAATTAAGGTGAAAACTGCCTTGTTGGAATTTGCTCAAGCATCGGGCTTAGACCGATTAACGGTAGAAGAAAGATCACCTTTAACTGCATCTTCGTTTGGCACAGGGCTATTGATTAAAGATGCTTTAGATCAAGGCGTTGAACAAATCATTATCGGCTTGGGCGGTAGCGCAACCAACGATGCAGGTGCAGGAATTTTACAAGCATTGGGAGGCAAGTTATTAGACAAGCAAGGCAACGAGCTATCTGGTGGCGGCGCCGAGTTAAGCCAGTTAGCAAGCATCGATCTTGATGGACTGCACCCTAGATGCAAAGAAATCACGTTCGTGGTCGCGTGTGATGTGAATAATCCACTGTGTGGCGAAAGCGGAGCCAGTGCCGTGTTTGGTCCACAGAAGGGAGCATCAAAAGCTCAAGTTGAACAACTTGATATTGCGATCGGTCACTTTGCCGATATCGCTCAAGTACATACGGGTACTAATCATCGCGACACAGCTGGTTTTGGTGCGGCTGGTGGTACACCTCTGGGGTTAAGTCTTGCCTTCAATATCCAAATTAAAGCGGGTATTGAGATGGTATTAGATGCTTTGGATGCAGATAAGGTTCTTGAAGGTGCTTCACTGGTCGTGACCGGAGAGGGGCAGATGGACAACCAAACCCTGCAAGGTAAAACACCTTTCGGTATCGCTCAGAGAGCTCAAAAGCTGAGTATTCCAACCATTGGAATAGCGGGCTCTTTGGGGCAAGACGTTGAAAAGCTTTACGGTTCAATGTCTAGCTTATTTGGAACCGTACGTTCACCTCAGTCTTTAGACCAAGTTTTATTAGAAGCGAATCAAAACCTGACTCGTACTGCCCGTAATATCGCCGCCACGCTCAAGCTTGGCAGCCAGATTTTTAATGAGAAGTAATTATGTCTCTATTTAAACTCGACAACGTTATTCAAAACTACGCATGGGGAAGCAAAGACTCCATTAACCAACTGTTTGGTATTGTGAACCCAAACCAAGAACCTCAAGCAGAAATTTGGATGGGTGCTCATCCTAATGGTTGCTCCAAAGTAGGCGATACCGGTGAGCCGCTTTCTCACATGATTGATGAAAATAGGATCGATGTCTTAGGTGGGTACACGGCGGCACGTTTCGGTGAGCTACCTTTCTTATTTAAGGTGTTAGCAGCTGAAACACCGTTGTCGATTCAGGTTCACCCCAACAAGCGCAAATCAGAATTAGGTTTTGAGCGAGAGAATGCACTTGGCATCCCTTTGAATGCGTCTAATCGTAACTACAAAGATCCAAACCATAAGCCTGAGTTGGTTTATGCGTTGACCTTTTACAAAGCGATGAATGGCTTTCGTCCAATCGACGATATTATTGCCTTGTTCGAAGAAGCCGATATTCCTTCGTTAGCGATTGAACTTAATGTGCTTAAAGCCAATGCCGACAGTGATTCTCTGAAGTCTTTCTTTAGCGCCATTATGTCTCTTGAAGGTGACCGTAAAGCGTCTGCGCTTAATGAGCTTTATGCTGCACATGCGCGACCAGCTAAAACGGTCATGGGGCGTGAAGCTCTGCAATACAGCATTGAATTCAAACAGCACTATCCGGGTGATATTGGTTTGTTTGCCCCATTGATGCTCAACACGGTTGAACTGGCGCCCGGTGAAGCGATGTTCCTGTTCGCAGAAACACCTCACGCTTATGTTCAAGGCACAGGTTTGGAGATTATGGCAAACTCAGACAATGTGCTGCGCGCCGGTCTTACACCCAAATACATAGACGTTCCTGAGCTTATCGATAACACGATCTTTGAGCCGATTAAGCCAGAAGATATTCGTCTTAAGCCTGTATTGAAAGAGGGCAAGATGAGCTATCCGATTCCAGTGGATGACTTTGGCTTTGATATCTTGTCTGCGACTGATGAGAGCAAGTCACAGTATTTACGTAGCGCGGAGATCTTGTTCTGTGTGGAAGGAGAGGCGACCGTCACTTCAGAAGGACGGTCAGTTTCTCTTAAACCCGGAGAATCGGTCTTTGTAAGTAGTAATTCAAGTGTTTACCAATATCAAGGGAATGGCATTTTGGCTCGTGCTTTTAACTAGTGCCCCCGTGCTAGCGATCAGCAAAAGAAATGTCAGAGTGCCACTGTAAAGAGGCACTCAATATTGGATTGATGGTTGTTATACCAATCACAGTAAGTAAGTGATCAGAAATAGCGCAGGAAAAAGACTGGAGAACAAGGCAGAATTTTTCGATAAGTAGTTATTCTACAATCAAAAATTCTAACGCAGTTATCAAGTTTTTGAACCAGCTAGGCTGACAGTTATTTACTACGATTGGTATTATCTATCTGTCTTTGACAGTCATGATTATTGACCATACCCGCTACTCTGGCGGGTTTTTTCATTATTAGAATGAGCGGATATAAGCTTGTAGAAACGAAAAACCCTGCGATCAGAGCAGGGTTTTCTATTGAATCAGTACTGAGTGACTGGTTAGGCAATGTGCGTCATTTTATTAAGCACAAAGGTTTCAATACAACCTTCAGTCGCAGCCATGTACTCAGCGATGTGTTGGCTCGCTAAGTGTTTCTCTAGGTGAGCTTCAGACTCCCAGTTCTCATGAAAAACGAAGTGAGCAGGGTTACTGTTATCTTGGTGTAAGTCGTAGTTTATACAACCGTCTTCAACACGGGTTCTATCGATCAATTTAATCATCTCTGATTTAACTAGCTCAGTTTTGTCTTCTTTAGAGACGATCGTTGCAATAATAGTCAGTTTGCTCATTTTCAATTCCTTAGATTTAAACTCAGTAAGTTAAAGTAATATAAGTATAAATTCAGGTTGAAGAAAGAGTTCTGGAATCCAATAACTATGGTTCTTGAAGTCCACAATTTAGACTTGACAGTATTTGGCTAATGGCTAATGGCAAATAGGTTACGCTCATAAAAAAGCCCTCATAGTAATATGAGGGCTTCAAATAAGAGTCAAGCAGTGTCGTTACTGGTACATTAAGCGGACTACTCAGCCTTAAGTATATTGTTCTACCTTAAGCATACTGTTCCACTGTCATTGCCCAATTTTTTTTCTGTTGCTCAAAATTCATTTTGATTTGTTGGTAACGAACTTTAAGTAGAGAGTGTTCGTACTTCTTCACAACATCTTCGCGTTTGCTTTCAAGTAGCTGCTTTTTGACTTCGTAATACTCGTTCATGTTTGATACTAGAGCATCGAATTCTTGTTGAAGTTTGTCCGCGATTTGCTGCTTGTCGGCACGATGCATGATCTTTTGCTGCGTGCGTTTAAGTAACATTGATGCTTCTGCTTTTTCGATACGAGCTTGAGGGGTTTTCTTAAGCTTGCTTGCCAATCCCATCAAAGAAGCACTCTTGATCAACCATTTTGTAGGATCGTATTGCCACCAGTAGATGCCGTTGCGGTAATCGTTCTCAAAGATGTGGTGGAAGTTGTGGTAGCCTTCGCCAAAAGTTAGAACCGCTAACACACCGTTATCACGGGCCGTGTTTTTGTCGGTAAAAGGTTGGCTACCCCAGATGTGAGCAAGAGAGTTAATGAAGAATGTCGTGTGATGGTTAAGCACCAAACGAACAGCACCTACGATTAACAACATGCCAAGTACGTCACCGTAAATAACACCCAATGCGATAGGAACACCGAAGTTCATTAGCAATGCCAACAGAACATAGTGCTTGTGCTGCCACATAACAATTTTGTCTTTCTTTAAATCTCGACAATTTTCATAATTTTCATACATCGAGGTGCTGTAGTTACGAATCATCCACCCGATGTGAGAATACCAAAAACCACGTTTTGCTGAGTATGGGTCTTTGTCGTTGTTATCTACATGTTTGTGGTGCACACGGTGATCAGAAGACCAGTGTAACGCGCTGTTCTGCAGGGCAAATGCGCCACCTAGTGCAAACAGGAATCTTAGGCTTGAATGCGCTTCAAACGCTTTGTGTGACCATAAGCGATGATAACCCGTCGTGATTGAAAGGTTACAGAACGTAAAGCAGATCGCTAGCCATATCCAGTGCTCCATACCATAGCCAAAAAAGTAGCCATAAACGGGAGCTGCAACAACAGCAAGCAGCATACTAAAAGAGAATACAAAAATATTGAGCCAGATTAATGGCGGCTTTTTTGTAGATTGTTTGTCGGCACTATTCATTAGCAAATTTCCATTGAGCTTACATCTGTGCGCTAGAATATCAGCGTACACGTGTAAGTCAATATTGAAAGTGTAAACGTGTATTAGTATGTTTTGCTTAAATATTGTATAAAGGTAGTGTGAAATGTAGTAGCAAGTCATAAATGGAAGTACTAAGGGCTAATAAATGGAAATTAAGGTAGCTGAATATAAAGATTATGAGCGGATTGCCCAATTACACGCGGATAGCTGGAAGCTATATTATCGTGGCATTCTTGCTGATGATTACTTAGAAAATGATGTTTTGGAGGACAGATCTGTTATTTGGCAGACTCGTTTGATTAACCCTCCTTTTAACCAACATGTTTTATTGCTTGAAGAGGGCGGTTTACTGGTTGGTTTCGTCTGCGCGTTTGGTAATCACAACTTTGAGCGTGGCACGTTCATCGATGCGTTACATGTAGATAATGCCTATCGCGGTCGTGGTGTTGGTAAGCGTTTATTGTCTGAATTATCGAAGTGGTTGCAGCAATACTATTCGGATTCAGGTCTGTACCTAGAGGTGATGTCTGAAAATCACCAAGCGATTGCTTTTTATCAAGCGATTGGTGGTAAAGAAGAGCTAGAGCAAGTTTGGAATGCACCATGTGGAAGTCAAGTGAATGAGAAGGTGATTTCTTGGAGCTCTCCCGTTGAACTTGAACAGAAAACAGCAAGCATTGTGTATTCTTAGTCACTTCAAGTTGAATAATGGTTCCTTGCTCAACAGCTGCCTCTTACTGAAGTTGCTTTAAAGCTGAAGAACAAACCAAAAAGCCCCGAGCATTAAATTGTTCGGGGCTTTTTTGATTAGATTAGACACTTCAATTATTTGGCACTTAGTCGCACCATGTGATTTTTTCTTAAAACGAAGAGAGATTAACGCTTGTTCTTCAAGTAACGCTTACGACGCTCTTCTTTTTTCTTAATCTGTTGTTCGGCTTTCAGCGCAGCCGCTTCTTCAACTTCGATCAGTTCTTGTGTGATCATTTCTGGTAGCTCTAACGTTACTTTACCTAAAGTACCATTACGCAGTTCGTGAAGTAGGATTTCCGAACATTTGTGAATGTCGATATGACCACCAGCACGAAGTGCGCCACGCTTACGACCAATCGCTTCCATTAATTCGATGTCAGACTCTGGAAGCTCTTCAATTTGGTAGCGTTCTTGCAAAAGGTTAGGGTATTGCTTTGCAAGGTACTCGACTGTGTAGAATGCCACTTCATCGTATTCCATTGCCGTATCTTTTACAGCGCCTGTTGCAGCCAAGCGGAAGCCACTGTGTGGGTTTTCTACTTTAGGCCATAGGATTCCAGGAGTATCTGAAAGGATCACGCCATTTTGTAGATTGATACGTTGTTGACGACGAGTTACCGCAGGTTGGTTACCAGTAACCGCGATCGTACGTCCCGCTAAACAGTTGATGATGGTCGATTTACCCACGTTCGGGATGCCCATGATCATTGTACGAATGTTCTTACCCATCTGTTCACGGTGCGGTGCTAACTTACGCACGAGCTCCATAACGTGGTTCACTTCTTCTTTAGCGCTAGTAGTAATCGCAATCGCTTTAACGCCTTGCTCTTTCTCGAAGTGCTCAATCCAACGCTCAGTAAGCTCAGGATCCGCAAGATCGCGCTTGTTCAACACTTTTACACAAGGCTTATCGCCGCGCAGTGAAGAGATCATTGGGTTTTCACTACTGAACGGGATACGAGCGTCCAGTACTTCGATGATCACATCAACCTGTGGGATAACTTCTTCGATTTCTTTACGGGCTTTATGCATGTGACCCGGAAACCATTGAATAGACATAGAGATAAACCTTGATAAATATATTTGCTGCACATTGTAAGGGTTGGATGATACGTGTAAAGGTATATCTCTCCCGACCTTCAATGAGCTCAGTGAGTTTGCTTGAAGTATAGGCGACTTAGTGATGTTTATTTAACTTAGACTGATCTAATGAAGGTGAAATCCATTACTGTTGTGAAGCATAAAAAGCCGCAATATCTTTCAAGTCTTGATCATTGAGTTTACTCAGTTGTGTTTGCATCATCTCAGCGTAAGCGCCTTGTCTATCACCGTTCTGGTAAGCTTTCATTGTGTTATAGAGGTAAGTTGAATCTTGGCCAGAAAGTTTTGGGTAAGCAGTGTTACTTGTTTCACCCGTGGGGTTATGACAGAAAATGCAACTTGGTGACTTCATTTTACCCAGTTCAGGATCGCCAAAATTAGAGGCATGAAGGCTAGGGGAAAGAGTGAGTAATAGTAAAGTGAAGGAACGGTAAGTCATGCTTTTGCTCCGGTAAAAACATAACAATAAAGCTTACCCTAAGGGGAAGCTCAAGTCCGAATTGCTTTAGATGCTTAATGCTTTAGATATTTTAGAAGCTAATAGTGTTGACAGTTACAACTGACTTCGTTCTGTTAGGCGAGTAGAGGGCTTAAGAAGTGATGTTTTGTGAGTTCAAAAATTCTATTCGTACCTTAGAGGGCAGAATGTAATTAAGTCACTGGTGATATGATTTAAACTTCGTTGTTCAGTCTAACTGTGATTTTATGACGGAGGGGGATAATAGAAGATCACCTTTTCAAGGGCCTAAATTATAATACGATCTGTTGTAAAAATAACTGCAATCCAGTGTCTCTATATTTGTGACTCAAATATTAACTACATGCCTGGTTGTATAATAGTCTCTAAACTATTGATAAAATTTGCTTTTCTTATTGCTTCTTTTCGGTTGGTTACGTTTATTTTTTTATATATATTATATACATGCGTTTTTACTGTACTTTCTGAAATAAATAGTTCACTTGATATCTCTAAATTTGTATCTCCTCTGATAACTCGTTTAAATATTTGAGCTTCTCTTTTTGTAAGGGTAGATAATATTACCTGTGACTTGAATGTTTGGGAGCGCGCATTGGATAAAATATGCGACATTAACTTCCTCGGTAACCATAGGTCGTCATCACAAACCGTTTTCAAGCAACGTGTAAGGTGTTCTACAGGAGCATCTTGATAGATTATGCCCTTTATATTAAACATGTTGAATAGTTGCATTACGGTAATACTCTGTCCGGTAATATCAGAGGGAACGTCATAGATTACCCATTTGTTGGACTCTACTTTTGATAAGGTGATGTAAACATCTTTGATGTCAGCTAAGAGTAAGTAACTAATGAGAATGACATCAAACGTCTTGCGATGATTCGAACGTTCAATGCCTGAAATACATTCGCGACTAAAACAAAAGTCACTGTATTTCTCTATTTCTCGTTGAATAAACTGGTTATTTATACCGTTATCGCCAATTAGGAGCATGTGCTTTAAATTATTTTTACTGTTATGCATACTTTACTCCGAAACTGACAAATCGTGTTGTGATTATATGATACTGGGTTTTATATAATTGCGTTGCATATCTCAGGATTTATATAATTACATATTTAAGGCTGCTGTGAAAGGAGGGGTTCTATAGAAATTTGTAATGTATCGTCATATATTCCTCCCGGTTTGTTCTCTGTTTCCCCAATTACAAAACTCAAAGGAATAGGTTGACCGATCGTAGCCGAAATACGCTGAATTTTTGCATCAAGTTGACCGAGGTTTACTCTATCGTTATCTAGGGAAAGTTCGTATGGAATATCCCATTTTGTCTCATCAGATTCATGACGTAGCATCCCTTGATGGGATGATTCCAATACGATGGTATACGCTGTATTACTTTGCACCCATAGGTTCGGTGCAGAACGAATAATCTTGTTTGAATATAATGTTCCTAGATCAAGGTCATAATGCTGTTGAGTTAACCCATAAAAGTGAACTTTTGCAGCTGGTGGCACGGTAACAGATACTGGGAGTGAGCTAGGGCTAATCTCTATTTGTTGGTTGTCTGAGGTATAAGAGGGCGACACTTCTAAAAGCCCCCGGTAGGTTCCTGACGCTAGCCACTGTTTGCTTGGGAAACGCATTTGTATGGTTGTCGAAGGTTGACTGTCGGTTAATGATACATGCCACTGATTGGCGATTGGCACACCCACTTGTCCACTCCACTCGAAGTTGAGTTTGTCTTGGTTTACCCCTTTTAACGTCCGACTAGTATCATTAAGTTGTAGAACCAAACTCAATTTACAGTCTTCGCCAATTATATTCGCATCGATCCTGTAAGTATTAATTGTTGCGTAATTACCAGTGTTGAAAACGTCGTATTGAGACTGGGATGAGACGGGTTGAATCGTCAATGCACTAGCTTCACATGCTAATACAGAGGATACAGAATTTATGGCGATGAGGAACCATCCTCCCCACCGAAGTTGTTTAATCCACATACACATCTCCTAGTCTGATCAAGTTGTCACTGCGCTCGCTGAGAGTAATGACGGCTGACTCTTGTCCTTTAGTGTCAAGAATCAGTTGATATTTCCCTGGCTTTAACCCAGATATCGCAAATATGCCACTCCGATTGGTAAAGAAGTCAATCGGTAACTGTTTAGCTTCACCAAGGTAATGTGCTACACCAGCGACAAGTGAAATTGGATTGTTATTTTGACGGTCGTATAGCTTACCAATCACGGTTAAGACAGCATCGGAACCAATTTGTAGTTGGAAGCCCCGCTTGTAATCAGGCTTAACCCAAAAAGCACCATCCCCCAAATCATATCCCGGTGGTAAGTTATCGACCTCATAACCGATGACTTGGCTATTATAAGCAACAAGATCAGGGACCATGGCACTGGCATCTCCGTTAAGGTAAACGCGTGCGTACTCTCCATCTTTTGTTGGGTCTAATGCCACGTCATTCTCTGCGAGGCTTTCGTGCTTGCTGACAATAGCGAATGCTTCTCGGACTGGTCTGCCGATCGTTACCGATGAACCTGCAAACGCAAGTGCACTGCTGATGGTCACGTCGGTACTGTGGTTTCTTGTGTCACCACTAATGTCGTCAAGTCGCGAGGCATGGGTGGCACTCAATTCGTAACGGTTTGCTGTATAGTTAATACCAGCGTCCATATCGGCGTCCGTTTCTTCATTCGTAATGACACTCGCAAAGCCTGATATCCCTCCGGTGTTACCTATATTATTCTGATAGCTGTAATCTAAGGCGGCTTCTCTTAGCTCTGTACTGTAACGACCGACGACACGAGTTTGTCGGCTAAGAGGCCAACTTATGGTGAGCGTAGTGCTGATGTCATCGTCTTTACTGGCGTGATCTTGATAGCTAACACGGGCACTCCAAGTCGCGTGAGTATCAAACAGTCCGTCCGATAAACTCGGGCTAATTAGCCAATAGTCGTTCTCTTTGTCTATTCCTAAACGGTAATTGACTGTCATGGCGGCACGTAATGATCGACTTAGATAAATCGAACCGAATGCAGAAGCATAATGAGTGGTTAAGTTGATGTCTTTATCGGAGGCGCCAAACCCAGCAACACCAGTAAAATTGTTGCTCAGATACTCATAACTAACACTCAGTTGTGGAGCCAGTGTATTCTTACTGGAAAATTCCGCATCGAATGCAAATTTGTAAGCATCGCCATTTCCTAATACAGGATGTTCGCTACGTGAAGCATTGAGTTCAGTGACTCCCCATCTAGAAGCGATGAGTGCGGTAGTACCATATTGGTATAAATCTTCACGGGTTTGAAAGTTGGTACCTAACGTTAACCAAGGGTTAATCCCCACATCAATATAACCATGGAAAATACGCTCATCGGTTAGGTATTCTAGTTGTCCATTTTGGAGTTCAGAGGGTGCTCCGTACATAATGCTATATTCAAACTCACCGCTATTGAGCAAGTCGTTACCCGTCGCAATAGAAAACTCGATACGCTCTTCGTTTCCAGAACGATCGGTAATGACGAGTACAATATCGTTACTACCTTGCGCAAGAGGTATATCACTCAGGTTGTAGCTACCAGCGCCTAAAGTTAGTCGTTGGACTGCAATCCCATCTATATAGACATCGACATTCGAGGCTCTTTGAAGTGTGAATGATTGATTGGCTCGTGGTCGTGCATTTCTGGTTGGAATCAGTGTGAAATCTCGAGTTAAGCCAATACCAAGTATATCGGTACTGTCCTGAAAAGATTGGCCACTGTTGTACATATCGCCGAGCACAAGTCGTGTACCTTGCTGTGCAAAGTCAATATTAAGACGAGTTCCTTCTCTCACATATTGTGACTTTTTCGATGAACCATTTTCTAAATAGGATTCATATTCAAAATTGAAAAAACCAATGTTAAGTGCAGAGTCGAATTGACTGCGATAAAGATCTTGCCTTGACGATTTTTGATCGACATATTGGCTCTCATTGGCGGAAAGGGCGACGTTAACGTATCCGCTTAACAGACTTGGCTCAGCATAGTTATAAAAATCATCTGCGCCGTTCATCGAGAGTTGTTGGGTTAAGCTAAATTCTGGCGGAACCGTCACGATACATTCCAACGAAGAAAAGTCGAAATTTAGTCCCAGCCCTACGCTCATAAAGTGGTGCTGCGACAGCATCTCATCGTCTGTCGTCTCATGGAGCTTACCAATACCTTCTTGAGTGACGACAGACGAAAGGAGAGACAGCGTACTTTCCTTTGGCAAAAGAATTTGGTTGTTTGCGGTAATGATAATATCCGCTTCACCAAGAATGGTGTCACTTATCCTTAGTAAAGAGGTAAGTTGAATGTCGCGTCCTGTCGGGTTCAATACCATATCCTGGCCCCAAGTTACAGGGCTTAAGGCGGCACAATAAAACAGTACTAATCCCAAGACATAGAAAACTTGCCACATCTTGTGAGAGGTTTCAGTTTTCATATCCATGATAAGTGCCTACTGGTAAGTAATTTAAAGAAGAAGGCAAAGTAATAGTCGAGCGTGGTGGAATAAACTGTTCACCTAAAGCCTCATGTACCTTTTGGTTCTGAGATTCGAGCCCCTTAAAATGAAGTAACGATGTATAGGTAAATCGCGACCCTGAATTAGTGAGTGTTAGTTTTCCTTGTTCATCTATATGTAAGTTCACGTCAGGCTCTAGCGAGGATGAGTGAATGTGCAACAACGCATTGTAGTGAACTTGCAAATTGATACCGGTTGTTAAACTGGTAGGACTGTCCATTTTTTCGTTGTTTTGACCAATATTTAAGGTACTGAAACGAACAAAGTAACTTTGGGAAGTTTCGAGTTGGCGGTTTCCCAACCATTGTATACGGAATACTTGACGTTCACCGGGTGCCAACATAGCGGCAGGTGGAAACACAAACATCACCTCACTCGATAGATCTATTGTTTGGAACGTACCATCAGGTAAGAATTTCAAACGACGAACGTTAGCTTCAAGTGGGAGATCCCGCGTTGAGTTGTTAGTCACAACCAGTTGCGATGTTGCCCTGTGATCGGTATTGAGTTCAATGACGGTTGGAAACAGTGTTATGCCAAGCGCTTGTCCACACAGAAAACAAGAAATGAACCCACCAAAAATATAACGTCTCATTGCTACTGATCCTGCTCGATTTCAATCGATAGCGTCTCTACATTGTAATTTTCAAGTGGCTGCATTTCGAAAAAACGAGTGGAATAGGGAAGAACTAAAGTTCCTGGAATACGTTTGGCGATTTCTACGCCTTTTAAATAGGTTGATTTTTTGCCGTCAGAAATTTTCCATGTCGTATTGGTTAACCGACCATAACTATTACCGCTGTTCAGTACTTCAAGGACCCATTTGTTATTCTTGTTATTTGGTTCGATACTTTTAATTTCTAGTTGAGAGGCAGTGTTCTGAGGTCGCACGTTGATAAGCGTATTAAACTGAAGTAACAGACTCACTTGCCCTTGGTTGCTACTTGCTCTTTGAACTTTCACTTGCTTAACAGCAATACGAAAAGCTTTTGACTCTGTAATGGACGGATCGCCTAAATATCGGACCATAATAGATTGCGAACGTCCAGGCTCTATAATTGCAGTTACTGGAATCACTAATAGCTCGTCATCTGCAGGCGTCGTGGTCTCTTTTCCGTATTCATCCATAGTCATAAATACTGGAGACAGTTCGACTGTGAGTGGTTCGGTAGACGAATTCTCAACCCTCATTGTCATTTGAGCTCTTTTACCAAGTGGCGTCATCTCCATAGACATCGGCTCTACTTTGAACGCATGAGCTGACAAACAAGTGAGTGACAATAATAAGAGAACAGTCCATTTATGCATGATCCATTTATACATCGCGATGAGCTCCAAATTAAACTAGAGTCGTAATACAACTGAGGTTAAGTTTTAATACAACAAAGGCTTAGATGAAGTCGGAGGCCAAATAATAGCCCCCGACTTATTCAACCTCTAATTTGAGGTGATATTTACGGTTAACGTATCTGAATAACCACCTGCCCATGGGGAGGTTTCTGTTGTCACAATATCAATGGACGCGGCAACACCAGTCGCCAATACTCCTGAACCACCATAAGAGTTACTGATTGAAACGTCATTTAGGCCTGGGCCTCCTGGCGCATTAAGCGTGAAAGGAGCTAAGCCTGAAGGGTTAAATGTTGCTTCGTAT
This sequence comes from Vibrio sp. 10N.222.54.E6, assembly GCF_041473955.1. Lineage (NCBI taxonomy): Bacteria > Pseudomonadati > Pseudomonadota > Gammaproteobacteria > Vibrionales > Vibrionaceae > Vibrio > Vibrio sp. 10N.222.54.E6. The sequence goes on from NZ_JBFRTD010000032.1 coordinate 105,648, forward strand.
GTAAGAGCGTAGTCTTCGCTATCATCGGACTCTAGACCACCCTCAGCACTCGTCAGTGTTACAGTTGCACCATCGACGTCATTACACTTCATGTTAAGGCCACTAACAGAAAGGTTTTGAATTTGAGATACATTACCAAAGTCCATCAGTTGTGTTGAAAGACCAGTAACTTCACATACAGGTGAAACAAAACCAACTAGCTGGACATCACCAGGAGCGGCTTGAACTTGAGCACCAAAAATAGCTGTGACTGTTGCTGCGTAGAGTGTTAGCTTTTTCATTAGAAATTCCTTTATCTTAAATGATTGGCTCGAATACTGCTGAGCGTATGTTGTTCTGCAGATACATTGCAGAGCTTTTACTTGGTCACGCTATGAATCGAAGGGTAAACTTCGATCTCAATAACGTCTTGATAATAACCCGCGAAACGCAAGCTATTTTCGAGTGCTACCCTAAGGCTCCCCTGTTGAGAGAAAGGAATAACACCAGAACTGTTTATCATTACTGGTGAAGTAAGTTGGCTGCTGTGCCTACTTTCATAAAGCCGAAGCTCGTCTATTTGTAATGACAGATTATAAGTTTCAATAATATCAACCCCTTGGTGCTGATATTTTAAGCCTCCATATTTTGAATTAATCGTTATACCCAACGGACGGTTACAATACATATTAAAAGGCAATAGTTGCACATCATGGTGTTCCGTAAACTTCATGACATTGCCAGAAAAGAAATTTATTTCGCATCGATCTTTGATCTGGCCATTAATTCCTAACGTTAAGGTGTTAGCACTGGTGTAGAATGAAAGTGACAGACTAAAAATTAACGTTGAGACGATGAATTTGTGAATAAATACGAATGCTCTAATCATCATTTCACCTCTCATTGATTGATTGAATGTAACCTGTTGCTTAACTTTCAAAACTATAAGTGCTTTAAAAAATGGTGAAGTAGTAAAAAAAGTTTATTATTTAGACGAAGTATGAGTTTTAGTATGAGTTTAAGGTAAGGTATAAATAGTACATTTTTAGATAATAATTTTGTTTTCAATTAGATAGGCAGTTTTTGACCCACAGTTAAATTCACGAGTGGATTTTTATTAATTGATAAAATTAGAACTATGGTCTACGGCGTTATTTTTGGTTAATTTTTCGATGGATTATTCTTCCAGGAATATTTTATTTTTAGTTTTATTCACTGGTTTATAATTTGAATGTGACGATTTTTAATTGTAATAGTGAAAAGTGGCTATCTATATTAGTTGGTAATTTCTATTTAAATTAGCCTCTTACGATGTTTTTTTAGAATTGGTGTGTTTTATTCTTAAATACCGTACGCATGGCAAATAAAAATTAAATTATTACGATTAAATTATTTGATTTTATCGTGCATGAAAAATTTAATCTCACAAATGAAAATCGAAATTTAACGATAATTTAATACTTAAACGCAGGTTTAATACATAGAAGGTATTCACATAGGCCAAAACAAGATTGCGTTCTGTTGCAGTTAATTTAGTTGAGTCTATTAGGCAGATTAGTCGGTATAGGTATAGGTATAGGTATAGGTGAGGTGGCTATTTTTCGGTGGAAGAGGTGAATGATTTTTTTAAAAGACTAAAGCTTCGTAAGGGAAGCTCTAGTCTTAATTGCTTTAATGCGAATCTTGTTCAGCGTTAAAGCGCACTTTCCAACTTAGTTAGGAAAGTCGCGATGTCTTTTGAACTGATATCTCTATGAGTAACAAAACGTACAGGGTTACCTGGTGACATTGTAATGCCTTGCTCTCCTAACTCCCGTGCGATACGGTTAATATCAATCGACTGATCTAACTTCGCAAACACAATATTAGTCTGAATGAAATCAGGGTTAACTGAGAAACCTTCTAACTTGCTTAGACCAATCGCTAGTTTTTTTGCGTTTTCATGGTCTACTTTAAGTTGAGCCACGTTCTCCGTGAGCGCCATTTTACCTGCTGCAGCAAGAATACCAGCCTGACGCATACCACCACCGACCATTTTACGCAATCGACGAGCTTTAGCGATGTACGCTTTGCTACCAAGAAGTAGAGAGCCAATCGGAGCACCCAAACCTTTTGATAAACAAATTGTCATCGAATCGAAGTGTTGTGCGATCTCTTTAATGTGAACATCTAGTGCAGCCGCCGCGTTATAGACACGCGCGCCATCTAAGTGCATTTGCAGGCCGTGTTGGTTTACGAACTCACGCGCTTCCGCTAGGTAAGAGACTGGCAGCACTTTACCATTGATTGTGTTTTCTAAACTAAGAAGCTTAGTACGAGCAAAGTGGCTGTCGTCTGGCTTAATCGCTGCAGCAAGCTTTTTAAAATCTAACGTGCCGTCAGGGTTGTTCTCGATTGGCTGAGGTTGAATCGAGCCTAATACTGCAGCGCCGCCAGCTTCGTATTTGTAGTTGTGCGCTTGTTGGCCACAAAGGTATTCGTCACCACGCTCACAGTGCGCCATTAAACCCAGTAGGTTGGCCTGTGTGCCGGAAGAAGTGAACATAGCCGCTTCAAAACCGGTTTCATTTGCAGCCCATTGTTCCAGTTCGTTGACGGTTGGGTCATCGCCATATACATCATCGCCTACTTCTGCATTTGCCATTACATCACGCATAGCTTGCGAAGGTTTAGTTACGGTGTCAGAACGAAAGTCCATGTTTCTCTCCTAGAGTACTTTAGGTAGTCATATAATTGGCTATAGATGGCCACATAGTTGGGCTTTGCTTAAACAAGCGATGGTTTTGGTATCGGTAATTTGATCGTTGCGAATTTTATGTTGCAGTTCTTCCAAGCTAAGTTCGATAACCTCTATTACTTCATCTTCATCACATTCAAAGCGGGTAGTAAGGCTTAAGTCTTTTGCGATGAACAAGTGTTGGATCTCATCACAGAAGCCAGCTAAAGGGGTAACTTGTCCCAAGCTCTGGAAATAAGTTGCACTGTAACCCGTTTCTTCTTCGAGTTCGCGTTGTGCACATTGAAGAGGTGTCTCATCAATTTCCATCGTGCCAGCAGGGAGTTCCAAAAGCCATTTTTTAAGAGAAGGACGAAACTGGTTAATGAGGATGATTTTTCCAGACGAAGTGATAGGAAGAATAACGGCCGCGCCGGGGTGGTTTATTGTTGTATGTTTTACCACGACGTTCGTAGGGAGCGTCACGTTCTCTTCTATAAGAGAAATACTTTTCCATTGATGGATAACTTTACTCATGCAATCTGGCCACTTTCCTTGCCAATTTTTCTTATAACTGAAGACGTGTACCACCATAACGTCTATGGTGTCGAAAATAAAAGAAAAATTAGGGTTAACAATAGATTTAGTTTCACACCATTCGTGATGCTACTCTCATAATTGGAATCTATGATTGCGCGAAAATTGCAGCTTAACCATCTGATATAAAGGCAACTAAATAATAAAAGATACTTGTAACAAAGTGCTAACAAATGTATAAAAACGTATCTACACTCTCAACTGTTCAAAGATTTTCGGAGTAACGCATGAACCCTTCTATTTCCTCACATGCTGACAAGGCGCTACTCTCTGAAAGAATCAATAAATTAGCGCATGCTCTCTCTGATGGCGTTTATGAAAGAGAAGACACCATTAAGCTTTGTTTACTGGCGGCTCTGGCTGGCGAAAGTGTGTTCCTATTGGGCCCTCCGGGTATCGCAAAAAGCCTTATCGCTAAACGCCTCATCCAGGCTTTTGACAACAGTAGCTACTTCGAATATTTGATGACACGTTTCTCTACTCCTGAGGAAGTGTTCGGCCCACTAAGCATTCAAGAATTAAAAGACAACGGTCGTTACGTAAGGCTGACCGAAGGCTACCTACCAACCGCGCAAGTTGTATTCCTTGATGAGATCTGGAAAGCAGGCCCTGCCATTCTCAATACGTTACTGACTGTGGTTAACGAAAAGACATTTAAAAATGGCGCAGACATTGAGCGCGTGCCGATGCGCTTGTTGGTTTCAGCGTCTAATGAACTTCCAGATGAAGACAGCGGCCTAGAAGCACTTTATGATCGAATGTTAGTTCGTGTGTTCGTCAACCGTATTCAAAACAAACAAAACTTCAAATCGATGCTAACGACAGGTACTTCTCAAGAAGCCGTCATTCCAAAAGGGTTAGCGATTACAGACATTGAATATCATCAATGGCAGAAAGAACTCGATAATCTGGAGCTGACGGATAACTCGTTTAACAAGTTATTTGAGCTAAAAACCATGCTTGAAGACACGGTTAAGAAGCAAGGTTCAGCATCAGAGTCGGATTTGTATGTTTCGGACAGACGCTGGAAGAAAGCGGTTAAACTATTGAAAGCGAGCGCATTCTTCAGTGGCCGTGATAGCGTTAACCCGCTCGATATTATGCTTCTTCAAGATTGTTTGTGGCATAGCCCTGAATCTCGCGATGTGGTTCGTAGCGTTGTAAAAGATTTTGCGTTGAACCGAGCGTTTGATCAGCAAGAGTCTAAATCTCAAATCGAAATGTCTCGTGAAGAGCTAGAAGAGATTCAAGATGATGTTGAATCGACTCTGTCGGTGTCGCTCTCTGTGGAGTCAACCAGTGGCTTACGACGTAAAGACGTTTACCAACATGATATCAAGAACGCGAAAATGTACAGCGTCGGTAGCGCATACAATCTTATTAAATTGGTTATGCTGCAAAGCAATATGTCGGTGTCTGAATCTGAGAAAGGCGATAGTCGTTGGGTGTATGTAGCCAAAGATGATTTTGACCGTGTTCTAAAAGAAGGTCATGGCGACATTTACGGTTACGTAAACGAAAACAAAAATCTATGCCGTTTAAAGCTCGACTTGGATGCATCGAATCAATTAGTGATCAAAGATATTGCTAATCGTTCTGTATTGGTGAGTGTGGTGACTACTGACGGTTTAGATCAAGAACTGTATAACAAGTGGTTGAACGGCGCTGAGAAAGCCCTAGAACAGTTAACTGCAGCTGAATTCAAGTTAAAAAGAGTACGCACTGAATTCCATGACGCATTACCGCATAACTATATTGACCCTGATTTACCGAAAGCGATGGAATCAAGCTTACAGGCGGTAACACAAGAGCTTGAAACGACAAAAGTGAAGAGTAGCAAGATCGCGCAACGCATTAAGTTCATGAGTCAGTACTTTGAGTAAGAGGGGGAGCATATGTTAGGAGCTGACGGCTTAAACCTCGCTTTGATGGTGGCTGACTCTGGTATCATTGATACCGCGATGAATGATCTTATCGCTCGTTCTCAAGTGATGATGGCTGCTGAGAATAAAGGTGTGAAAACATCAGTCAAAAACCACTTAGTTAAATGGCGCGGTAAAGTAAAAAAACGCGTCACTAAAGTGTGTGAAACCGACCGTTTCCAAGAGGAAATCGCACTTTACCAAGAAGTGATTTACTGGGATGAATCTCAGTTTTTTGACGAGATTGATCGCGTTATTAAGAAGCTGGAGTGGCACTCAGCATTTTATCTACAAGCAAGACGTTTGATGGAAAACAATAAAGGTGTTTATAACGCGATGTTTCCACATTACTTTTGTGATCAATGGTACCAATCGCTGTCAGATGCCATCAAACAAGCTCAAGTCACCGAACTCGAAACAAGCAAAGAAAAAGTCTTAGCTGATCTTTATCAGCGCATGGAAACCATGAAAAACATGGACAAAGTGACAGAGTCGGGCGATGAAGGCAGTGTAGGGCGTTTGTGGGACATGGCATCGGCCAAATTAAGCAAAACAGACCTAACCATCATGAAGCGCCACGCTGAGTTTCTGAATAAGCACAAGGGTTTGCAAGAGATCGCAGAAAAACTAGGACGTATGGCTGGTGAGGAAGATGATCCTTCGCTACACAAAGCTCCTGTAGAAGAACTGCAGATGGTTGAAGAGAAAAGCGATGAAGCGGTCGATGATATTGTTGGGATTCACGAAAGTGATGATCTCAACAAGATGCTGCCAAACGAAACCATGTTCCTCGCTTACCCTGAACTTGAGGTTATCTTTTATAAGCACTTGGCCGACAAGCGTTTATTGAGCTATCGTTCGCAAGGTAAATCACGGACATTACGTAAAGTAAAAGCGCAAAAGCCTGATAGCAAAAACGTCGATATTGAAAAAGGGCCGTTCATCGTCTGTGTGGACGCTTCTGGTTCTATGAGTGGGTTCCCAGAGCAGTCAGCCAAAGCAATGGCTTACGCTTTGATGCAAATCGCGCTTGCGGAAGAGAGAGACTGTTACGTGATTCTGTTCTCTTCTGAGCAGATTACCTATGAGTTAACAAGGCAAGATGGCCTGCGTGAAGCGAGCGACTTCTTAAGCTATTCATTCCACGGCGGTACGGATCTAGAACCTGTACTCATGAAGTCGATTGACCTGATGACGGGTGATAAATACAAGAACGCAGATTTGATCGTACTTTCTGACTTTATCGCCCCTAAGCAATCTGATGAAATGATTGCTCAGGTTGAAAAATTGAAAGAGCACAAAAACCGTTTCCATGCGGTTAGTCTTTCTAAGTATGGTAACCCTCAACTTATGACCATGTTTGATCACTGTTGGTCGTATCATCCAAGTCTCGTTGGCCGCTTCATGAAGAAGTGGTAGCGGTAGAACATCTTATTTAAATCGTTTTTGCTGTGTGTTTTTTGATTGAAGAGATCGAACATGCAGCAATTTGATTTAAATGTCAGCAAACAGAATTTAAATTCACATTTTTGTTTGACTATCTTCACCCAATCCGTAAAGTAGGCACCCGAACACAGCGGGGCTAACGTTTAGTCGGTTCTAACGTGTTGAAAAATGGCGCCTTGGCAGAGTGGCTATGCAGCGGATTGCAAATCCGTGGACCTCGGTTCGACTCCGGGAGGCGCCTCCATTCTTTCTCTTACGTTTTGATAAGGTAAGAAATTAGAAGAATGAAAATGCGATACT
>NZ_JBFRTD010000033.1:0-100036 GCF_041473955.1 Vibrio sp. 10N.222.54.E6
CGAACCAAGCAGCCGGATGAGTAATTCAATTAACTGAAATATGATGGTCTAAAAAATTCGCCCAGCACTGCTGGGCGAATTCATTTAGTAACATACTAACCTGATAAGCAGTGTTAGAAGTTATAGATCAGTGCGATTTCAACACGGGAAATGTCATCACTGCTACTGCCGACTACGTCACGTGTGTAGTCGCTATCTAATGCGTAGTACATATTTAACTCAGACTTTAAGTTGCCTGTGATGTAATTATGGAATTGCAGATAGAACTGGGTGTAAGCGTATTTTTCGTCAGACTCTGCACCAAATAATACATCTTGGTTGAGTGTGTAGATTGCATCATCTGTGTTGGCACGCCATGTCGACATAAAGCCAGCGATGATGGATTGTTTCGGCTGATACTCAATCACAGTGTAAGAACCGACCTGCATTGCGTTACCGTAAGCGCCATCATGCGCGAAACCCAGTGGGTCACCTGTCCACAAAGGGTTAAACGTGTTCACTTTGTCGCTGTCTTTATCTGAACCTGATGCGTAATGTAGGTTCAGACCTAAGCGATAGTTCCAGTCTGCTTTCCAGTTGTAGTTCAAATCGGCATAAGCCATGTAGGCTGAGATATCTTTACCTGCATGATCGCCAAATTGGTAAACACCATCGAGCATGTAACCAAACCCTTCACTCACAAAATCATGTGCATGTAAGCCTAAAACTTGAATGTCGACGTCACCGTCAGGTGCATTAACAAAGCTTTCATTGGTGAGTTTATTACTCATTATGTAGGCTTGCATTGCCCCGAAGTCAGTTCTCCAATTAGCGAATAAGCCGGTCGATTTTTTGCCATTGGTTTTATCATCCCAGTTACCACCGAAGCTGCCATCTTTGTAGAGAGGGAATACTTCCTCGCCGTAGTATGCGTCAAAATTGATGCCTGCTACGCTGTATTTTGCGCTGGCTGCATTCCAACTTGATTGAACTGGCGTTGGTTCACGGTTCATCATTTGCCATTCATTTAAGTATATTTCTTGGCGACCAAGGCGGGTACTTAGGTATTGCTCACCGTCATCGAGTAATTTGAATTCGGTAAACAACTGGTGGAAGTCAGTACCGGCATCGTCAACTGGACCCGGACTATCGAGGTTAGTGTAGTTGGTTCGAATTTCACCAAATACACGCATCCAGTCTTGGTAAGTCACATCGGTGGAGAATTGCATGCGAGTACGCAGTTCATTTTTCTTGCGGTTTTCTCCGTCGTACATGTGATTCCAACGGTTATCGACTGCGGCTTTTACATTACCGCTAAATGAGACTTTCCAGTCACCACTGTCATCAATATCCAAGCGTTTGAGTTTTTCTGAAAAGCTTTTTTGACTTTCGTCTAGACCATCGACATAGCTCCAGTCCTCATTGGCTCTATCTCCCCAGAAGACGATCGGGTTGCGCTCAGACCAGCTTGATGTTGTATTTTCGTTTGCGTGTAGGACGCCAGAAACACAAAGAGCAAGTAAAGTAACTGCATGTTTTGTCATTGCTTTCATTTTTATATTTCCCATATTTCAGGTGCACGAATCCCTTCCTGTGACTTGTAGTCACAGGAGGAATTGTCAGTTATTGGTTTCTATAGATTCGTAACAGTAGGGTTACGGAAGTTACGCTTAGCTAAGAGTCGACACCAAGGGCTTCTTTGATACCAGAGGCAATCGTAATAACGTTGGCTCCATATATCACTTGAATGCCTTTATTCATTCTGACGACACCAATTGCGTTGAGCTGTTGTTTCCAAACTTTATCGCTTGCCGTTAGTGATTCGTCATGCAGCGAAACACGCAGTCGAGTTGCACAGTTTGTCACGTTCTCAATGTTGTCAGCTCCACCCAGCGCCTTAATGATTTCAACAGGCAGTCCTTTTGAGGTCTGATCCTTTTTCTTTTTAAAGTCTTCTTTTGAATACAGGGCGATATCACCATCTTCTTCTTCGCGACCTGGAGTTTTTGAATCAAACTTTAGGATGAAGAACTTGAATGTGTAGAAGTAAATCGCGAAGTATAGTGGGATAATCCACAATAGAGCCCAAGCATGAACCTTTTCAGGTTGTAGTAGGTTAGGCACCATAAATAGCAGCTGATTACCGTGAATTGAAACACCCATCATTTCGGTGATCACATAAGCAAGACCATTTAGCGGAACATGCACTGCAAAGAATAGGAATGGTTGGACGAATAGGAAGGTATATTCTAGTGGCTCGGTAATACCGATAACAGCAGCCGTAAATACCGCAGGCACCATGATAGCGGCTACCTTCTTACGATTGGCTGTTTTTGCTGTTACGTACATTGCATAAGCAGCACCCGTCAGGCCACCAATTTGGATTGGAATACGACCGCTGGTAAAGTTATGTGTAATGTAGCTCGTTGCCTCTGGTGAACTCATTTGGCCATTCATGATGTTACGAACACCTTCGTAAACAACACCATCAATCTCCATTACGCCACCAACACGAGTGTATTCAATAGGGAAGGCGATAAGGTGATGTAAGCCAAATGGCAATAAGCCTTTGTCAAATACGCCAAATAGGAAAGAGCCAAAAATACCTGAGCTAGTAATCAAGGTAGTGATGGACTGCAGTGCCCCAGCGATCGGTGGCCAAGCGTAGTAAACAAACAGCGCGATAGGCATGATAGCGAAGTAAGCAAAAATCACTACGGCACGAGGGCCTGAGAAGAAGCTCAAGAGTGCAGGCATTTCGAATTTGTAGTAACGGTTGTGGATCCAAGCCGTAATACAACCAACAAGAATACCGCTAAAGATCCCCATGTTGTAAGCGAAGATACCTAAAGACTCACCCCATAAAGAGTTGAAGTTTTGCGCTGCTACTTTGTCGTAGCCAGCATCATTCATTAATGACGCAACGCTTGTAGTTTCTTGAGTCCATCCGTGAAATGCAGCGATCGATCCGATAGCGACGTTGAAACACATGAACATGGTAAAGCCAGTGAAGGCTGCCCAACCTTTTTCAGATTTCGCCAGCGCGAACGCTAGACCAATCGCAAAGAAAGGCGGTAGATTGCGCATGACCATCAAGCCAAGATCTAACATCAGCTTAAAGAATGCCCAAATAACAGAGTCGGTAGCAGACATTTGGTTTACAACACCAGCGCCCACACCAATAAATATACCTGCGATAACCAGTACGATGATGGATACCATCATACCTCCAGCAAGTGCTTGAACCTTATCTCTCATAATTTACTCCTAAAGTGATATGAGAACTTTCACGTATATTGTTATTGCTCTTTTTAATGACTCGAGGCTGAGCCTTTCATTAGGCTCATGGACACGAGTCACATCACCAGGAAAAGTAGGTCCGAATGCCACACCATTGTTTAGCGCGCGCGCGTAAGAAGCCGCACCTTTACTAAAGCACTGAGCGTCCATTTTGGTAACTTCGGAATAAGCTTTTCCCATTGCTTGGATAAGTTCACTTTCGGGTGAGAGGTAAGATAGAGGTAAGTACTTGTGTTCAATCAATCTCACTCCGTATTGTTGGGATACATACTGGAGTTGGGTACGAGCTTGATCGATAGTCAGTCCTTTAGGAAACCGAAAATCAAAATCCAAGTTGTAGCCATGTTGATTCAAATTGATGGAGGAGACACAGCATGTAGTCGACCCCATTTCATTATCTTGGTGTGCTAGCCCTAATTTCGAAGCATCATTGGAATCACTAAAACACGCGTCTAGTAAATCAATTAAATTTCGAGAGTTAGTGTCTAACCCTTCAACATGTCGCATGTGACGAACAAACTGATCCATACAGTTATCGACCTTATGCGGGTTGCGAGATTTCTCCCACGGCGTTGACAACTCAACGCAGTACAACTCCTTTTGTTGGTGGTTGTCACTTTGTGCCACATTGGCAAGAGTGACCGTTGCTGAAGTTTCAAATGTTGCTGCTACTTCAGCCGCTTTTTCTCCTGTCAGATAAATCGATAATTGATAGCAGGTGGATGTTCTGTCACGCTCACTTTCAATGCTTACGATCTGACAAGTTCCTAGGCCATTGTGAGTTGGGAATTCTCGTTGTAATGACGCATATAGGATGCCTTTTTCTCCATTAACGATTGGGAAGTCGCCATCTGGAGAGAAACCATAATCCGGTTGAGGATTATGATTAAAATAATGCTCTACACATTCCCAAGTTGTCTCTTCTGCGCCACCGATGATCACTCTTATTTTTTTGTCGAGTGTTACATCAAGCGCTTTAAACATCTTGAGAATATACAGACTGGCCATTAACGGGCCTTTGTTGTCGGTAACGCCTCGCCCCAATAAGTCATCACCGTGTTGGTGCATCTCAAATGCAGGTGTCAGCCATGCGTTTAAATCACCGGCTTCTACCACATCTACATGATGCAATATGCCGATTTCTTGTAAGCCTTCGCCAAAGCTGATGTCCAAGGCATAACCATCATGATCACGGACTTCAAACCCTTCTCGTTTCGCCCAGTTAATTAGAAAGTCGAATGCGTTTCTAATTGGTAAACCAAAAGGAGCATTGGGTGAACAGCTGCTGATATCTCGTACAGACGGAATAGCAATTAGCTCAGATAGATCACGCGTAAACGTTTCAATATTTGAATCAAAATAGCGCAGTGTTTGAGCTGAAAAATTGCTTTCCGTCATGTTTTATTCCTAAATTATCCTTACTGACATGCTTGTAAATAGACTTGCAAGCGAGGTCTCATTTTGATTATAAATCCCAGCTATTGAACGTGTTGCTTTGATAATAAATACGTACCTTCTGCATTCGAAAAAGCCATGAAATCAGCCGATCTTTGCGCGAAAATACCGTTCTCGACGACGCCAGGAATAGCGTTAATTTGGAGTTCCAATCGTTTTGGTTCAGCGATGTCCAAATGAGCAACATCGAGAATGATATTGCCGTTATCAGTGGTGCAGTCTTGGCGCAACGTCGGGTGTCCACCAAGGCTTTGTAAGGCATTAAACACAGCGGTTTGTGCGGCAGGTAAAACCTCTACAGGGAGTGGAAACTTTCCGAGTTGAGTGACCAATCGACCGCTATCTGCGATGGTGATGAAGCTTAGCGCAAGCGTCGCGAGTACTTTTTCACGAGCCAGTGCTGCACCACCACCTTTCACGGTCATGCCGGTTGTAAGACCTTCATCAATGCCATCAATGTAGAAATCAACACGGCCACATTCAGATATGGATATCTCATTCAGCCCTGCAGAGGATAAAGCTCGACTTGAGCGAACCGAACTGGATACGCAGTGAGCAAACTCAGCGCCACTTTCTTTCAATAGTTGAATGAATACTTCAACTGTTGCACCTGTGCCGATACCAATCACGCTAGAAGGTGTTAGCGTTTTTAGGACTTGCTCTAAGGCTACTTTTGCAGCCTTAGTTCGCAGGCAGTCTTGGCTTTGGTTTTCAATAAAGCGTTGTGCCATGCTCATATTACTTCTCCAGAACCGCTAGGGATTTTTCAACGATGTTTTCAACCGTAAATCCAAACATTTCGAAGAGTTGTTCTGCTGGTGCTGATTCACCAAAGCTTGTCATTCCCACAATGTCGCCGTGTAGCCCGACATACTTGAACCAGTAGTCACGGATACCAGCTTCTATGGCAACTCGTGCTGTAACATGGCTTGGTAAAACCTGTTCCTTGTATTCCGCGCTTTGTGCATCAAAAATATCGGTGGCCGGCATTGAAACAACACGACAACGAACATGAGTTAGCTGTGCTTTTGCTTCCATGGCGAGTGCCACTTCAGATCCCGTAGCGATTAGAATCAGCTGTGGTTCACCTTCACAGTCAGAAAGGATGTATCCACCTTTCGCTACATTGGAAAGCGTATCTTGATCACGTTCGAATTGAACAAGGTTCTGGCGAGAGAAAATCAATGACGTTGGGCCATCAAAACGTTCGATAGCAGACTTCCAAGCCACCGCGGTTTCTACTTGGTCGCAAGGACGCCAAGTGCTCATGTTTGGGGTAAGTCGAAGCGATGCTATTTGTTCAACCGGTTGGTGTGTCGGACCATCTTCCCCCAAACCGATAGAGTCATGGGTATAAACGAAGATACTGCGTTGCTTCATTAGTGCTGCCATACGAAGCGCGTTACGAGCGTACTCCATGAACATCAAGAACGTACCGCCGTATGGGATAAAGCCACCATGCAACGCCACGCCATTCATCATTGCAGACATCGCAAATTCACGAACGCCGTAACTCAAGTAGTTTCCTGACGCATCTTGAGCGGTAATTGCTTTTGAGCCTGACCAGTTAGTTAAGTTTGAAGGGGTTAAATCGGCAGAACCTCCCAAAAACTCTGGCAGTAATGGTCCGAATGCTTCAATAGTATTTTGTGATGCTTTGCGAGTCGCGATGGTTTGTGGATTCGCTTGCAAAGTCTGGATTAGATCTTGAGTGTGCTGATCCCAATTTTCAGGTAATAGGTTCTGGCTACGACGTAGAAACTCAGCGGCTAATTCTGGATGCGCCTCTTGATAAGCATTGAAACGTGTTTGCCAGTCATCTTCATTGCTTTGTCCTTTCTCTTTCCCATCCCATGCTTGGTATACATCTTGAGGAATTTCAAATTCAGGATGGTCCCAGCCGAGATTGAGTCGAACCAATGCGACTTCATCAGCACCTAACGGAGCACCATGACAGTCATGACTGGCTGACTTGTTTGGTGAGCCAAAACCAATCACGGTTTTGCAGCAAATCAAGGTTGGTTTATCTGTTACGGCTTTAGCTTCAGTAATCGCTTTGTGAATATCATCAGCGTTATGACCATCAACATCAGCAATAACATGCCAACCGTAGGCTTCAAAACGTTTTGGTGTGTCATCAGAGAACCAGCCGTCGACTTCGCCATCAATCGAAATACCATTGTCATCCCAAAAAGCGACCAGTTTCCCTAGTCCAAGCGTACCGGCAAGTGAACATGCTTCATGAGAAATACCTTCCATCATGCAGCCGTCGCCCATGAACACGTAGGTGTGGTGATCAACAATATCGTGGCCTTCACGGTTGAACTGTTCAGCCAGCACCTTTTCAGCCAAAGCCATGCCGACACCGTTGGTGATGCCTTGTCCTAATGGGCCGGTAGTGGTTTCAATACCTGGAGCGTAACCGTATTCAGGGTGACCTGCGGTTTTACTGTGTAATTGACGGAAAGATTTGATGTCATCCATTGATAGCTCGTAACCAGATAGGTGTAACAAGCTATAGATAAGCATTGAGCCATGGCCATTCGACAAGATAAAACGGTCGCGGTCGGCCCAGTTAGGGTTGCTCGGGTTGTGTTTTAGAAAATCACGCCATAGAACTTCAGCGATATCGGCCATGCCCATCGGTGCTCCAGGGTGGCCCGAGCCTGCTTTTTGTACTGCGTCCATGCTTAGAACGCGAATAGCGTCGGCTAATTTAGTTCGTGTAATCATTATGCTTCTCCTACAGGCGTGCTTCGATCATGGTTTCTAATTTGCCTTGATCGACGGCAAAGTTACGGATGCCTTCGGCTAGCTTTTCTGTTGCCATCGGGTCTTGGTTCATCTCCCAGCGGAACTGTGCTTCAGTCATGGCTGTTGGTGTCTTTTTGATGGTGTCACGGTCGGCAAAGAGTAGGCGCTCAACAGAGCCTTCTTGTGCTGCAAGTTGGTCTAAAATTGCAGGGCCTATGGTCAAACGGTCACAGCCCGCTAATGCTAGGACTTCATCGGCATTGCGAAAGCTCGCGCCCATCACAACCGTGTTGTAGCCATGATCTTTGTAGTAGTTGTAAATTTCAGAGACTGAAACGACACCAGGATCTTCATGAGGAAGGTACTCTTTTTTATCGGTATTGGTTTTGTACCAATCTAGGATACGACCGACAAAAGGTGAGATTAAGAATACACCGGCTTCTGCACAGGCTTTGGCTTGTGCAAAGTTGAACAGCAGCGTTAGGTTGCAATTGATGCCTTCTTTCTCTAGCTCTTGAGCTGCTCGAATGCCTTCCCAAGTTGACGCTAACTTAATTAGGATTCGGTCGTTACTGATGCCAGCTTCGTTATACATGCCGATAAGCTTTCGAGCTTTTGCCAAGCTTGCGACTCTGTCGAATGACATACGAGCGTCAACTTCTGTTGAGATGCGCCCCGGTACCGTTTTTAGAATTTCTAAACCAATGTTGACCGCCAGTTTGTCTCCAGCGTCGATCAACTGTTGTGATTTGTCGTTGCTTTGTGCTTTTGCCCAAGTGATCGCATCGGCGATTAAGTGATCGTATTGCGGCATTTCTGCGGCTTTTAGTACTAGAGATGGGTTGGTTGTGGCGTCTTCAGGTTGAAATGCAGCAATAGCATCAATATCACCTGTGTCGGCAACGACAGTGGTGTGCTTTTTCAGTTGTTCTAATTTATTCATCGTTCATTCTCGGTAAGTTGGTTTATCAATTGCAGTAGCGTTTGATCATTCATCGAACTCAGCACCACGTTGGCTAGCGAGACATCGAGGTGACGAGTGAGCAAATTGGTTACTGCAACTGTTGGTATTCCTGCCGATCGAGCCGCCATAATTCCAGGAGGGGAATCTTCGAAAGCGATGGCTTGATGGGCAGATACACCGAGTTGTTCTAATGCCGCTAAATACACATCGGGATGTGGTTTCCGTCTATCTGAGGCAATGTCTTCTGCTCCGATAAAACAGTCAAAATAGGGTGTAAGGTTCAAACGATTCAGAATTGGCATGTAATGTTCAGCCTCTGAGCTGGTGGCCAGTGCAATGCTCAATGAGTGTGATTTAGCAAAGTCTAGATACTGACGGACACCTTCTCGTTCTGTTATTGAAGCAATTAATTGGTAGGCATGAGCGATCACTCGATCGCGAATTTGTGAATCGGACAGCTTTTGATTCGACGCTTTGTTGAATAGTTGATAAAGGTAGGTTGCTGGCGCTGAGCTCCCAACTAGGCCAGCAACCTGGAGTGGCGAAACTTCAACTCCGTATGGTTTTAACAAAGCTTCCCAGGCTTTGAACATACAGGTTTCGGTATCGACGAGAAGGCCATCGAAGTCAAAGACCAACGCTTTTAGGTTACTGGCAATGAATTCCTCTCTTTCCAATTTCAAAGCTGTATGACCTAAAGTGTTGTTCTTGCATTCCATGTTTCAATCTCCATTTTCTTTAATTATGACAAACGTGAATTTGTGACTGTCGCTTATTCAACCAAACTGGCCTGCAATACTTTTTTCATTTCGTCACCACTGGTTAGTGGTAGATCAAAGCAAAAAGCCGGCTCCAACTTTTGAACATCTTCTTTGGTGACACCGACTTGAGTTAAGTTCGATTCAAGACCGATACGTTCAAGGAATTTCACAAGAGCAGCCGCTAATGATTGAGCTTTTTCTTCGGTACTTCCCACAGCACCAAATAACTCAGCCACTTGAGCAAATCTCTCTGGTTGCTTGCGCCATTGAAGTTGTACATAAGCTGGATAAACCACTGCGAGTGTTAACCCATGTGGTAGGTTTGTTTTGCTACTACCTAAGATTTCGCCTAAAGGGTGTGGTGCCCCCGCACCGCCATTAGCTAGCGAGATCCCGCCAAGTGTGTCTGCTTTCGCGAGTTGGCAGCGGCCATGTAAATCTGCGCCGTTGTCGACAACACTCGGTAGGTGATCAATGACAAGCTTCATTGCTTCTAACGCCATACCATCAACAAATGGAGATGGTCGAGTACCCGTAAATGATTCAAACGCATGTGAAAAAGCATCAAATCCTGTCATAGCTGTCATACGTGGAGGCAGTGTCAGCATGAGCTCTGGATCGATTAACGCTTCACAAGGGAAAAATTCAGGGTGAAACAGTGTTAGTTTTGCATGTTGCTCAAGGTCGGTAATCACTGCCGCTTGCGTCACTTGAGAGCCAGTTCCCGATGTTGTAGGTACAGCGAACAAAGGTACGACTTTCGCGGGTAGTGGGTTGACGTCCCCAAACGGTGAATCATAAGTGGCAAACCAATGGGCCCAATCTAGAGACTCTGCATTGATCGTTGCCGAAATGATTTTTGCTGTATCAATCGATGAACCACCACCAATGGCCAAAACCACATCACAGTTATTTCCGATGGCCACTTGGCGGCCAAGTTCAACGACGGTTGTAGGCGGATTCGGTACGACACCATCAAAATGAGTCACTTCAATTCCTTGCTCTGAAAGCAAAGTAAAAATGCGGTCATAGGCTGGCTTTACTGCATCAAAAACAGGTTCGGATACTACTAGGCAACGTGTGCCATATTGAGCGATAAGCTGACCTATTTTCTGAATCTCACCCGCACCAAAGGTTAGCTTGGTCGGTTGATAGTGTTGAAACTGTGTCATGGTTTAATCCTTGGTAGTGGTGCCAAACCCGAGCATAGAGGGGGGGTAGGTTTAGCACCGTTATTTCTAGATTGCTGTGGCGCATCGATTCGATAGAAACTGCGCTAGGCAATTACTTAAACGGTTTCGACTTCTTTTGTGTCTGCCGCTGCTTTATCTTCCAGTTGGTCGATTGCTGCGCGGAAGTCACGAACGCCTGCTGTGATGCCGTCTTTGTGGCCAAAGATATTTGTCGATGCAACCATCACATCAATATCTTCATTAAGCAGTTCTTCGATGTTGTGGTTACGGATACCGCCATCTACACATAGCTCACAGTTAGGGTTGCGTTCGTTGATGAGTTCACGTGCTTCGCGGATCATTGCAATCGCAGATTTGCGCCATAACCACTCATCATCGCCATCAGTAATGCCGTGAATAACAATGTGTAAACGGTCTAGGTAGTAGATAGATTCTTTAACAAATGACACTGGCGTTAATGCACCAACGGTTAAACCAAATTTCATTCCGTGGTTTTGACAGTACTTAATGATGTAACACAGAGGAGCACCGATAAAATGCTCAGCTGGTAGAATCAGCATGTCTGCACCAGCAGCTGCGATTTTATCGATAAATAATTTGTCGCAATCTTTGAAGTAAGCGTGAACTTCAATTGGCTTTTCAGTGTAAGGACGAATGCCTTCAACAATTTGATGCCCCCCCATCAATTGTAGGTTTTTCAGGTCATGCATATCTGCTGCATCACAGTGGATGTAATCGGCACCAGCATCAGATACTTCTTTCACTACGTCTGCAATGTGGCCGTAATCTACGTGTGCTAATCCTGCGGCAATTTTTACTTTTTTCATGATTTATCCTTAGTAACTAAAAGTGTTTTGGCATGTGTGTTGGCCTTCTTGCACTATCAAGCGAAGGTACTGGCCAATTCCACAGCCGTTGTTATTGGTAACAATTAGATTAGCCATGCCTTTTAAAGCAGGGCTGGCATTAGCCATTGCGACAGGTTCTCCGACAAGTCGGAACATAGAGGCATCGTTGTCCCCATCCCCAAAAGCAATGGTGTTATGAGATGAAATTCTTTGGTCATTTAGCCACTGCTGAAGAGCGTGGCCTTTGGTGGCTGCTTTAGACGTAATGTCCAATTTATTCGGTGTTGATAAGTCAGCTTGGAAGTGCGTTTTTAAGGAATCTCGTAACTGGTTTAGAGATTCTTTGTCTTGGCTAGACACTAATACTTTGTATACATCGCCACTGCGAGCGATGAGTTCGGTCAGCGTTGGGATAATCTGCAGCTCCATTGCGGCATTAATAACCTCAGCCTTTTTTTCTAAACCCTTTGTATGAGTTGATTCTTTTTGAGCAAAGATGCCTTTACTTGAATAGATGGTGAAGGTGAAATGTCCATCATTCAGTAAGCTCAACAGACCCGTTAGTGATTCATGACTAATTGTGTGCTGATGTTGAACACGTTGTGTTTTAGGATCATAAATATAGGCACCATTGCAGCAGATGATTGGTAGCGATAATTGAAGTTGGTCAACATATGGCATCATCAGCTGGTGCGGTCTACCACTCGCCAAGCTCACCTGATATCCATTATTAACGGCAAGACAAATCGCTTGTTTGTTAGTCACACAGATCTGCTCAGCATCACTTAACAGTGTTCCATCTAAATCAATCATTACTGCTTGGTATTTCATTTTACTCTCCAGTGACTTCTCATGACGCAAGTTGACTATAAGTGGTCAAATGCGGTCACGTAAAGTCATTTTTGATTTATTATGAACAAAAGAATGGTTTTGATCACACATTTTGAGTCAAATTAATTCAAAAGAGTTCATTTCGAGAATCTAATTGCTCAAAAGTTCATAATGCGTCAAAATAATTCAAAAGAACTTAATGGTATGAACAATGAATGAAGCTCAGCGTCATAGAAGCTTGTTAGATCATCTAACGAGTCATACGTTTATAACGACAAATGACTATGTGAAGATGTTAGATATCTCTTTATCTACAGCTCGTCGGGACATTACAAAGTTGGCGGAAGAAGGGAGGCTGAAAAAAATCCGTAATGGGGCAGAGGTAATCAATTTTGACTCGTCCCTAGCCGCAACTCATGCACCAAGCAGCTTTATCCCCTGCGAAACAGATATAGAAAGCTATGTAGCGAAAAAGCGAATTGCTAAAGCTGCGGCAGATATGTGTGAAGAACACGACAGTATTATTGTGAGTGGTAGCAATACGACTTTTTTGATGGGAGAGCATTTAGCGCATCGTGATGTGCAAGTTGTGACGAATTTTATGCCATTGGCTTATCAGCTGATTAGTCAAGATCATCAAAGTATCATCATACTTGGTGGCCAATATCTACCCGAACGTCAGATCACTATTTCTCCAGATGAAGAAGCAGCAGATGACCATAAAAGTCGTTTTGTCTTCTTTACGGGTACGGGTGTTACGACAGCTGGTGTGCATACCTCTGATCTATTGGTCTATATGGCAGAGAAAAAGCTGCTGGAGTATGGTGATCGTATTGTGGCTCTGATAGATAGCAGCAAAGTAGGTAAGCATGGTGGGAAGTTACTCGCTACCGCTTCTCAGATTGACACATTGATTACAGATGACGGCGCTGACCCTAAGGTGCTTGATGCTTTACGAGAACTTGGTGTGAAGATACTGGTAGTTTAGTTTAGTTACGTGGAGAGTGCTGTTGCGGCGTTTGTTTTTGCTTTTGTCGTACTCTTGATTCTAGTAGAACATTATTACTGGCCGTGTGTGTGTTGTCCGAACCAAACCGCGGAAGAGTAAATTTCTTCAGATCATAGCTTTGTAAATGAAGTTCAGTGATGTTGTGGGGCTGAATAGAAGTTAATTGAACAAAAAATAGTCATTTTATTCAAATAACGCTTTACAACCTGGTCAGGATCACCAAGAATGTGCTTGCTCTGTTTTCAGGGTTATTAAATGAAACATCCAGTTGTAAAGTAAAACCCTTAGTATTGCTTCATTGTTATTCTCAGTGTTTCCCTTGGCTTCATAGATACATTAAATAATTCAAGCTTTCAGCGCATCGCACTTTTGGCGATTAATTTTTTATTTTTATATAAGGGACACATCATGTCTAACAAAACAAACGGCGTAGTAAAATGGTTTAACGAAGAGAAAGGCTTCGGTTTCCTAACTCAAGACAACGGCGGCGCTGACGTATTCGTACACTTCCGTGCAATCGCTTCTGAAGGTTTCAAGACTCTTAAAGAAGGCCAACAAGTGTCTTTCGAAGTAGAGCAAGGCCAAAAAGGTCTTCAAGCTGCAAACGTTGTAGCTCTATAAGATTTTAAGTCGACGCAGGTTGCATTAGCAACTTGCGTCACTTTCTCTCTCAAACCAGTTTTCCTTCAGTTTTACCGTAACACTCTTCTCCACTTGCAATACCTCCTCTAAATATTAAAAATCCTTTTGTACACCTGATCCGTTCTATCTATCGCTGTATCTATTTTTTGTGCTAAGTACATCTCCGGGTAATAATTTGCTCACTTAGTCATCCTGATTGTCATTATTGTGTCCATAAAAAAAGCCCCTAAAACTAGGAGCTTCTCTTGATCTAATCAACACTGATTCAGCTAGTGACTATCCACACTGTGTTACTGACGAACTGTTATTCAATGTTCTGGATCTGCTCACGCATCTGTTCGATAAGAACTTTAAGCTCAACGCCCGATGCTGTGATGTCTGTGCTGATAGACTTAGACGCTAGCGTGTTTGACTCACGGTTGAACTCTTGCATCATGAAGTCAAGCTTACGGCCACAAGCGCCACCTTTCTTCAGTACTACATTTGCTTCTTTCACGTGAGAGTCTAAACGGTCTAGCTCTTCTGCTACGTCTGACTTCTGAGCCAGTAGGATCAGCTCTTGCTCAACACGAGAACCTTCAAGTTCAATCTTCGCATCTTCAAATTTGGTAAGAAGACGCTCACGTTGCCATTCTAGGATCTCAGGCATGCGTGCACGAACTTTAACGACTTCTTCAGTTATTGCATCTAAACGCTGAACGATGAGCGCTTTCATGTTTTCGCCTTCACGAGCACGAGCGTCAATGAACTCTGCGATTGCATCGTTGAATGCTTCAAGTAGATCTTTGTTGATGGCATCCATGTCTTGCTCTGGCGTTTCCATTACGCCAGGCCAATTCATGATTTGGAATGGGTTCAGACGGCTGTCTTCACCTGTCATCGTCATTACTTGGTTAGCAGCACTGATTACTTGCTGAGCCAAACCTTCGTTAATGCTTAGCTCGCCTTTCGCTGCTGGGTTTGCTTCAAAACGTAGGTTACATTCAACCTTGCCGCGAGCTAGACGCTTACGGAAACGCTCGCGTAGGATTGGCTCTAAACCACGGAACTGTTCAGGCATACGGAAGTAAGTTTCTAGGTAGCGTTGGTTTACACTACGGATTTCCCATACTGCTGTACCCCAATCGCCTTTTACTTCTTTGCGCGCGTACGCGGTCATACTATAAATCATCGAATTTTCCTGTCTTTTATCATTCTGAAAATAACGCGCACGCATAGTATCACGATATGGTGTGCTCCCGAAGCTTGTCGCTTTTCACTATAAATAGCCTTTCATGATAAATAGCTTTGAACGGTAAATAGATTTGAAAGATAAACTGCTATATAATCTTGCCCCAATCAAAACTGTCTCACCCCTTTCTTAGGTGATGCACTCTTTCGATAGTAAATCACTTCAGACTGTTAATAAGGTAGATACCAATGCGTCCAAATGACCGCGCTGTAGATCAAATTCGTCCAATTAAAATTACTCGTAACTACACAGCTTATGCTGAAGGTTCTGTATTAGTTGAGTTCGGCAACACTAAAGTTCTATGTAATGCGACGGTAGAAGAAAACGTACCGCGTTGGTTAAAAGGCCAAGGAAAGGGTTGGGTAACGGCTGAATACGGCATGCTTCCACGTGCAACGCACACTCGTAACCGTCGTGAAGCGGCGAGCGGCAAGCAAGGTGGTCGTACGATGGAAATCCAACGTCTGATCGCGCGTAGCCTACGTGCTGTTGTTGACCTAAAAGTAATGGGTGAAATCATGATCACTGTCGATTGTGATGTTATCCAAGCAGACGGCGGTACTCGTACTGCTTCTATCTCAGGTGCAAGCGTTGCAATGGCTGATGCTATCAACAGCCTACTAGCAAGCGGTAAACTGAAAAAGAACCCGATGAAAGGCCATGTAGCGGCAGTTTCAGTGGGCATCGTTGGGGCACAAGCATTGTGTGACCTTGAGTACGTTGAAGACTCAGCAGCAGATACCGATATGAACGTTGTAATGACGGAAGACGGTAAGATGATTGAGATTCAAGGCACCGCAGAAGGCGAACCGTTCAGCCACGAAGAGCTGATGCAGCTTTTAGCCCTGGCGAATAAGGGCATTACCGATATCGTCGAAGCGCAGAAAGCTGCGTTGGCCGATTAGTTTCTAGATAGCTCCCACATTGGGGGCTATTTTTTTGTCTGCAAAACTCGAAAGGGTGGTGCAGAGCGTAAGTTAAGTTTTATTGGATAAACGTAGAGGAAAAACATGAAAGCATATCAACGTGAATTTATTGAATTTGCACTAGAGAAAGAAGTAC
This sequence comes from Vibrio sp. 10N.222.54.E6, assembly GCF_041473955.1. Taxonomy (NCBI): domain Bacteria; kingdom Pseudomonadati; phylum Pseudomonadota; class Gammaproteobacteria; order Vibrionales; family Vibrionaceae; genus Vibrio; species Vibrio sp. 10N.222.54.E6. Next base: position 16,030 of record NZ_JBFRTD010000033.1, read on the forward strand.
TTAAGTTTGGTGAGTTTACTTTAAAGTCTGGCCGTAAGAGCCCTTACTTCTTCAATGCTGGATTGTTTAATACAGGTCGTGACCTAGCACGTTTAGGTCGCTTCTACGCAGCAGCATTAGCAGATTCAGGTATTGAGTTCGACGTACTATTCGGCCCTGCATACAAAGGCATCCCAATCGCAACAACAACAGCGGTTGCACTTGCTGATCACCACGATGTGGACACGCCTTACTGCTTCAACCGTAAAGAAGCGAAAAACCACGGTGAAGGTGGCAACCTAGTCGGTAGCGAACTTGAAGGTCGCATCATGTTAGTGGATGACGTGATCACTGCTGGTACTGCGATTCGTGAGTCGATGGAAATCATCCAAGCAAACGGCGCTGATTTAGCGGGTGTGCTTGTTGCTATCGACCGTCAAGAGAAGGGCAAAGGAGAGTTGTCTGCGATTCAAGAAGTTGAGCGTGACTTTGGTTGTGCGATTATCTCAATCGTTAGCCTGACTGATTTAGTGACTTTTCTTGAAGAGAAAGGCACAGACGCAGCACATCTTGATTCAGTAAAAGCGTACCGAACTCAATACGGAATCTAATTCGTAAACTGAAGAAGTTGAACCTAATGGTTTAGTGCCTTAGGTTTAGAGCTTAAAAAAGAAAAATGCCCGAGAGATGAAACTCTTTCGGGCATTTTTTTACTTAAATCTTATTGGACAGAACAAGGCTCGCTTACTTGTAACGAATGCCTTTTTCCGCTTCTGGATCTTCCATGGTTTTGAAGCGCTTGTGTAGCCACATCCATTGTTCTGGGGCTCTTAAGATAATCTTCTCAAGATAGCGGTTCATATACGCTGCTGCCGCTTTTTCATCTTTCTGCGGATAGTTATCTTCGATTGATTCGTCGGCCATGATTTCATATTTTCCGTCGGCATTTCTAAAGCCAGACCCAATAACGACCGCGCATCGACTGGTGTAAGCCAAAATGCTGGTTCCAGTGGTGGTGCTTGCATCCTCTACTGCAAAGAAAGGTACGAATACAGATTTATTGCGACCGTAGTCATGATCAGGGAGGTAGAAAAGGGTCTCACCTTGTCGCAGTCTTCGGATCATACGTTTTACGTCTTTACGGTGAACTAGACGGTTGCCGTTTTGAGTTCGACCGCGGTATTGAATGAACTCATAAGCTGGGTTGTTATGCGGGCGATAAACACCTAGGCCAGGAATACCCAAGATCGGCATTGCTCGGGCTGTGATCTCTAGATTCAAGGCATGAACACAACATAGTAGAACGCCTTTACCGTTAGCCTGATGACTACGAAGAACTTCGGTATCTTTATCAACTAGGATGCGCTTGAAGCGCCATGTTGGCCAAAACCACGTAATACCGGTTTCAACCAATGCCATACCAGTATTTTTAAAATTCTCGCTGACCATTGCCGCGACTTCATCTGCTGGCTTATCGGGGAAGGCTAATTCCAAGTTACGTGTCGCTACCGCTACGCGTTTTTTTCCATAGCGGGCACCAAGAGCACCTAACGAACGGCCTAATAGTAGTAATACTCGGTAAGGTAGAATGTTGACTATAAAAGCCAGTAACCCAAAGCCAAACCAAACTCCCCAATATTTAGGGTGCAGTAGTGCTAGGGTAAAAGGTGGCTTATTAATAACGTGTTGTACCGTGCTACTTGCAGGAGAGTTTTTCGTCGTCATAACCATCACTTAAGATATTGAGTTTACTTAATCTGAGCGCTGAGTAGAGCCCAATAAGCATCAAAGTTTTCTGTCGGTTGATATTTGAAGTCCGAGCGAACAAATCGATTTAAACTTCCTTCAACCTGACCTAACAATTGAGCCGCTAAGATTTTTTCATCAACCGGGAATGACTTCCCTTCACGAAGCTTTCTTTCTCGTAGAATTTGACGAAGTTGTGTCTCAATACGTTCGAAAAGCTGATTGATGCGATCGCGTAGGCGTTCATTTTCAAACATTAGAGCATGACCCGATAAAATTCGAGTCAGGCCTGGGTTACGTTCTGAGAAAACCAAGATAAGTTGTAGCACTAGGCGTATGCGCTCTAGTGTGTCTTTCTCTTCATCTAGAATACGGTTGATTCGAGACATCAACGCTTCTTCAATGAACTCGATCAAGCCTTCAAACATGCGAGCTTTGCTTGGGAAGTGGCGGTATAACGCAGCTTCAGAAACACCAACTTGCTTGGCCAACTTTACCGTTGTGATACGAGAAGCGCCTTCGGTCGATTCCAACATTTGTGCTAGAGCTTGCAGGATTTCTTCACGACGGTTTGATTTTCGAGTACCGGCCATCTATTTACTTCCTTTCCTAAAGATGAGGATTGAGTGAAGAAGGATTATAAACACCATTCAATTCTGTTCCTAGTTTTGTAAGACCTAGGTCAACAGAATCGAGAGGTGTCAGCGTATTGTCAGGGTAAAATTTGTGCGTTTATACGTCAATAAGCTGTTGGATCTGATTAAGGATCTGGAAACCAAGAGAGTTTTTGCTATCTAGAGGTAGAGATTTATCGCCACCTTTCCAATAAAGGTGCAACTCATTACTACTGGTATTGAAGCCTTGGCCTTCGACAGAAACGTCGTTGGCGCAAATCATGTCGAGGTTCTTTCTTTCCAATTTTCCGCGCGCATACTTCTCGACATCTTGAGTTTCTGCTGCGAAGCCGACAGTAAATGGACGATCTTCGATCATTGAGGCAACGGAAGCCACAATGTCTGGGTTCTTAACCATTTGAATGGTCATGTCATCTTTACCATCGACTTTTTTAAGCTTCTGGTCTGCAATGGTCTCTGGGCGGTAATCAGCAACCGCAGCGCAGCTGATGAAAATATCATGCTGAGCAGCATTGGCATTCACGGCATCAAACATCTGTTGTGCGCTGTCTACATCAATGCGATTAACCTGATTTGGTGTCGCGAGTGATACAGGGCCACTAATTAGAGTTACCGTAGCACCTTGTTTCGCGGCCGCTTCAGCCAGTGCATAGCCCATCTTGCCCGAGCTATGATTGGTAATGTAACGAACTGGGTCGATCGCTTCGCGAGTTGGACCCGCAGTAATTAACACCGAACGGCCAGTCAGAGGTTTAGGTTGGAAGAAGTCTTCACAACGATGGACCAGTTGCATTGGCTCTAACATACGCCCCATACCAACATCGCCACAGGCCTGTTCACCAGCTGCCGGACCCCAGATTTCACATCCACGACGTTTTAGCGTTGCGATGTTCTCTTGAGTTGCAGGGTGGCTGTACATTTGTTGGTTCATTGCTGGGGATACCGCAACTGGCGCATCGGTTGCTAAAACCAAAGTGGTCAGTAGGTCGTTACCCATGCCTGCGGCCATACGCGCAATAAGGTCTGCGGTTGCGGGTGCTAATAAGACTAGGTCAGCCCATTTCGCCAGTTCGATGTGCCCCATGGAAGCTTCAGCAGCAGGATCAAGCAAACTATCAGACACTGGCCTTCCAGAGACAGCTTGCATGGTGAGAGGAGTAATGAACTCCTTAGCCGCATTAGTCATGACGACTTGTACCTGCGCACCACGTTCGATTAAGCGTCGAGTCAGTTCGGCACATTTATAAGCTGCGATACCACCACTAATGCCAAGTAGGATTTTTTTTCCAGCTAGGCCTTGTTGGTCAGCGTTATCCAGTTGATTAACCAATGTTTGCATGATTCTGTTCCTTAATTTCTCTGGGACTAACGATATCAGAACAAAGGATTAGTGCCTAGAAGCAGAATTGGAACAGGTTTGACACTCATCAAGTTGATGTTATCAAACTTATCAATTACACGGTTTTGCTAGGCATTAGTCTTCTTTATAACGCAGTGGAAGCTCTCCGTAGACAAACGGTTTAGGCTGATGGATCGTATTCATCACCCTAGATAGCCTTTATATGCCTATAAGTAAAATGCCTGTTGAGTCGATGCCAAGAGAAAAGTTACTGAGTAGAGGCCCCGACTCCTTAAGTGATGCGGAGTTGTTAGCGATATTTCTTCGAACGGGCACACAAGGAATGAATGTTTTAGAGTTATCAGACAAGTTGATCAAAGATTTTGGTTCGCTTCGCCATCTTTTTTCTGCAACGGAGGCTGAGTTTTGTGCCCATAAAGGGATGGGGCAGGCGAAATATGTCCAGTTGCAGGCTGTTTTGGAGATGACGCAACGTTATTTGGCCGAGACTTTATCTCGAGGGGATGCACTAACTAGCCCAAGTCACACCAAGTTGTATCTTTCGAGTATATTGCGTGATCGCCAGCGAGAAGCCTTCTATATACTGTTCCTAGATAACCAAAACAGAGTAATAAAAGATGAAGTGATGTTTGAAGGAACCATCGATGCAGCATCTGTTTACCCGAGAGAAGTGGTTAAACGGGCACTTCATCATAATGCAGCCGCTTTAATCCTAGCGCACAACCATCCTTCCGGTGTCGCGGAGCCAAGCCAAGCAGATAGGCGAATTACACGTAGATTAACCGACGCATTGGCACTAGTGGACATCCGAATTCTCGACCATTTTGTCGTTGGAGATGGCGAAGTTATCTCTTTTGCAGAGCGCGGATGGATTTGAATCACATTTTAGGTTGTTAGTTGCGTTAAATCTGCTATCATTCCGCCCACATTTTAGAACCTTAAATCAGCTCTGATTACTCAAATAGCTGCCCTGTTCAAAAAAAGATCACGAAATCCTTAAAAAGGATCTGTTCGGGTCTTGAGCAATGCATGTCAAGTTAGTATAATACGCGACCTTTGATAGCCTTGAATGGATTTTCCATTATGGTTTTTACCTCTATTTTCAGAATTGATAGAGAGGTTCGGCCACCAAGGTTGATATCGAGCTGAAACGATTTGGAGAGACATTCATGTCCCGAGTATGTCAAGTAACTGGTAAGCGTCCAGTAACGGGTAACAACCGTTCACACGCACGCAATGCTACCAAGCGTCGTTTTCTGCCGAACCTACAAACTCACCGTTTCTGGGTAGAGAGCGAAAAACGTTTTGTTAAACTACGTCTAACTGCTAAAGGCATGCGTATTATTGATAAGAAAGGCATCGATGCTGTTCTTGTTGATATCCGTGCACGTGGCGAAAACGTTTAAGAGGAATTAAGCAATGGCTAAAGGCATTCGTGAGAAAATCCGTCTAGTATCTTCTGCTGGAACTGGTCACTTCTACACAACTGACAAGAACAAGCGTAACATGCCAGGCAAATTTGAGATCAAAAAGTTTGATCCAGTAGTTCGCCAGCACGTTATGTACAAAGAAGCTAAAATCAAGTAATTGATAGCCCCTTTGTCTCTTCTTTTATAGAAGAATAAATTAAAAACCCAGCTTATAGCTGGGTTTTTTTATGCCCAAAATTTGGGAAGCCCCAGTGTTTTTGATAAGGGTAAGCATTATTGGCTCAATTTGGCACCTACCGTACAGACGTTACACTTGCCGATGAGCTTATGTGATAGAAAATTACTCAGGATAGAATGTGTCGCCATTTTCACGATATACTGAACACTCAATAGGTTAGATGAGCAGAATCAGATGAGATATCGTGGACGTCGATGGAACAACATACTCATGTTAAGCGTGATCGCTTTTATTGGGGTGCTAAACCTTCCAACATTGATCAAAACGTACCTTATCGAACCTGAGCCTGAACTTCAGGCAAGCAGCCCTTACCCTTATCTTTTAAACCCAAAAGCAGAACTTCAAGCCTTACACTTTACTAAGTGGTCGGTAGTGCAAGAAGACGGCCATTGGGTTTATCAAATGAAAGAGTCTGTCTCAGAGCAAAGTGTGAGTGCCCAAGAGTTATCGCAACGCTGGCAACAGCTAGTAGGCACGGAAGTCGACGCTAAAACTTATACTGACCTGACTCCCCAGCTTAATACGCCGTACACCATTGAAGTTTGGTATCAAGACCAAGAAGAGCCACAGCGTATTACCTATTATCAGCTTGCTGAGTTTTGGTTGCTAAAAAACTGGAATGATCAGTGGTTGGCGGTGTCTATTGAAGAGAGTTACTTGTTTCCAAGCTTTGGCTCAGAAGATTCATTTAAATCAGACCATCTCTTTAAAGCAGACAAGCTATCTATATCAGACAAACCACCTAAATCGGACGACTAACTATGCCTGAATTACCCGAAGTTGAAGTAAGCCGCATGGGGATCTCGCCTCATTTAGTTGGCGAGACGATTAAAACTCTGACTTTTCGTACCCCCAAACTGCGTTGGGATATCCCTCAAGAACTTAAGAAATTAGAAGGGCAGGTGATTCGCTCTATCTCACGCCGAGCTAAGTACCTATTGATAGAAACTGATACCGGAACAGCCATTGTGCACCTTGGTATGTCTGGCTCACTGCGCGTGTTAGACGCAGATTTCCCGCCAGCAAAACACGACCACGTGGATCTTAAGCTAACCAATGGCAAGATATTGCGTTACAACGATCCGCGTCGCTTTGGTGCGTGGTTATGGTCGGCGCCTGATGAAATACATACAGTATTACTGGGTTCTGGTCCTGAGCCACTAACTGACGACTTCAACGCAGATTACATTGCTGAGAAAGCAGAAAAGCGTAAGGTTGCCGTCAAACAGTTCATCATGGACAACAAAGTAGTGGTCGGTGTGGGTAATATCTACGCCAATGAAGCTCTGTTTTCTTCACGTATTAATCCTTTGCGCTCTGCAAGTAAGGTTACAAAACAAGAGTGGCTCTTGTTAACTAAAGAGATCAAGCAAGTACTCACGACGGCTATCAGACAGGGTGGAACAACGCTAAAAGACTTTGCCCAAGCGGATGGAAAACCGGGATATTTTGCTCAAGAGCTGCAGGTTTATGGTAAGGCTGGTGAACAGTGTCCTAACTGTGAAGAGCTGATTCAGGAACTTAAAATCGGGCAAAGAAACACGTTTTATTGCTCTAGCTGTCAGGTATAGATGTGTCCTTCTCAATACAGAAGTTGATATCACTTGAGGCTGTGTCTAGGGCACTTTATCTGATAAAATTACGGATATTATTGTGGAACTTGTCGTCTTCATTTCTAAAGGCAGAGTCTACCTCTAGAGCTTTGTTGATAATTCCTTGCCTATGGCTGCTGGCTTTGCCTTCGTTACATTACGTAAAAATAAAATATAAAGAGAAACTATGAAGATATTTTATTATCTAAAACATGCCTTGCTCTCTATCGCACCTCGTTTGTATTTTTCAAAACAGTTTGAAAAGCTGGAAAAGTCATATTCCGATCAAGCTGACTATATAAAAAGCAGAGTAAGTTATTATGTGAAAGGGCTCGGCGACTTTGATAAGGCTAGTCTAAACTGCGAGATTAGTAATTATTCTCGAAAAGGCTATACATCTTATTTCTTTGATCTTAAAGAGTTTCTTCATTATTTTCCAAAGTACTTTCGTTTCAGTTACTATTTTGGTGATGAAACGCATATAGAGCCAGTTCCAACGTTATTTAAAGCTCGTCCGATTGATGGGAACAATAGTAACTCTGTACTATTTAAATTAGATAAGCGTCGTCATTTCCGATTCGTGGATGATAACTTAAGTTTTTCTGATAAAAAAAATATGGCCGTATTTCGTGGTGCTGTGACTCAACCACATAGAATTCGTTTTATGAAAACTCTGTATGGTCATCCACTGATGAATGCAGGTCAATCGAATACTTCAGAGCAACACCCAGAGTGGCAACAGCCATTTATGACAGTAGAAGAGCAGCTTCAATACAAATTCATTATTTGCCTTGAAGGGAACGATGTTGCATCAAACTTGAAATGGGCAATGTCTTCAAACTCACTTGTCGTTACTCCAAAAATGAAATTTGAAACGTGGTTTATGGAAGGCACTCTGCAGCCAGGCATACATTATGTAGAGGTGAAGGATGACTGGTCGGATTTTGAGCAAAAAATTCAATACTATTTAGACAACCCTAAAGAGTCTGAACAGATGATCAAAAATGCGCATAAATACCTTGCTCCTTTCCAAGATGAACAACTAGAAAAATTGGTTTGCATTAAAACACTTCAAGAATATTTTAGACTATCTGGCCAAGCTATTAACGAACACGCTATTAACGAGCAAGACAAATGAAAATTCTGATTATTGGCCCGTCATGGGTTGGAGACATGGTAATGTCTCAAGGCTTATATATTGAGTTGCAAAGACAGTATCCTGACGCAAAAATTGATGTTTTAGCGCCAGCGTGGTGTAAGCCTATTTTGGAAAGAATGCCACAAGTCAATCAAGCTCTTGAAATGCCACTAGGGCATGGGCAATTTGATCTGAAATCTCGTTATAAGATCGGCAAATCGTTGAGGGAAGTACAGTACGATAAAGCGTACGTATTACCTAACTCCGCGAAATCAGCTTTAATTCCCCTGTTTGCACGCGTTCCTGAACGAGTTGGCTGGAAAGGTGAAATGCGTTTTGGTTTGCTTAATGACGTTAGAACCAATAAAAAAGCGTTTCAATACATGTTAGAGCGGTATGTAGCGTTAGCGCACCCTAAAGCTGAAATGACGGGTAGTGGTTGTTTAGGTGAATTGTCATCATTACCTTTTCCAAGCCTACAAGTTGTTGACTCCAGCCAACAAGAGGCTATGGAGCAATTTGGTTTAAACAATCAAAGGCCTGTCCTTGGTTTATGTCCTGGTGCTGAGTTTGGCCCTGCGAAACGTTGGCCTGATAATCACTTTGCAACAGCAGCGACAGCGATGATAAAGCAAGGTTACCAAGTGTGGTTGTTTGGCTCGGCTAAAGATCGTGAAGTAACCCAAAAGATAATCGAACAAGTCCCTGTTAATATGCAGCAGCATTGCTTCAATTTAGCTGGAGATACGAGCTTAATTCAGGCTGTAGACTTGATCGGGGCTTGTCGTACTGTCGTTAGCAATGATTCTGGGCTGATGCATGTGGCCGCTGCGGTGGGCTGTAATGTCGTGGCTGTTTACGGCTCTAGTTCACCTAAATATACGCCTCCGCTAACGAACAAACTGGCGATCATCAATACCGATATTGAGTGCCGACCTTGCTTTGAACGAACTTGTCCCAAGCAGCACCTAAAGTGCCTCACTGAGTTAATGCCGAGTAGAGTCATTAGTGCTATTGAGCAGTTTGATGTTATTTCCCAAGGCAAAATATAAATAAGGTCGTTATATGAGCATCGTCGTTCGTTGGGCCTATACCGCGCTACTTTTCCTTGTTAGCCCTATTCTGCTTTGGGGCTTATATCGCTCCAAAGCAAACAAACCGCCTTTTGGTCATCGCTGGAAAGAGCATTTCGGATTTACACCGCCTATTAAGAATAGACAATCGGGTGTGATTTGGATTCATGCCGTTTCAGTAGGGGAAGTGCTGGCGAGTAAAAAGTTAGTTGAACAACTGGCGATACAAAACCCAGATAAAAGAATACTGATCACTACAACAACGAGTACAGGCGCTGAGCAGGTCGAAAAGATGAGCGGTTCGATTAGCCATCGTTATATGCCTATTGATTTTAGTTGGTGTGTTCAACGTTTTATCAACCGCGTTCAGCCTGATAACATGCTCATTATTGAAACGGAATTATGGCCAAACACCATTAACACCGTTGCTAAAAATGATATTCCGATGATATTAGTTAATGGACGATTATCCGAAAAATCAGCCAGTAATTATCAAAAAATGAGTTCGTTAATTTATCCGACTATCTCTAAGTTAAATTTAATATTGACGGTACACTCTGATGATAAATCTCGATTTGAGTTACTAGGTGCGCCGAGCGAAAAAGTCATTGTCACAGGGTCAATTAAGTACGATGTGTCGATTGATAATAATGTAATCGCACAAGGCGAGCATCTTAAAGATATTTTGGGGCAGGGTAGGCAGATTGTTGTCGCCGCGAGCACTCATGCGGGCGAAGATGAACAAATTTTTAGAGCTTACCAACAAGCCAAAATCCAACGGCCAGAATTGCTGTTAGTGATAGTGCCTCGTCACCCTGAACGGTTTGATTCAGTTGCTGAATTGGCCAAAAACCAAGGCTTAGTTTTGGTTCGTCGAACCGAAGTTGTTGACGAGATACCGCTCGATGTCGACGTCTACTTGGGGGATACGATGGGAGAGCTTATGGTTATGCTTTCTGCGAGCGATCTTGTTTTTATGGGAGGAAGCCTACTTGGAAAGAAAGTAGGAGGACATAACTTCATCGAACCTGCGCTGCTTCAAAAATACTGCTTAACAGGGCCGAGCTATTTCAATTTTGCAGACCTGGCGAATCAATTGATCGACTCGAGCGCACTGTCTGTTGTAGCCGATGAGAATGAGCTTGCTTTACAAATGATCAGTGCATTATCCAAGCCTAAAGAGTTAATTGAAAAAGGGCGAATAGGCTATGGTATAGTTCAACAGAATCAAGGTGCGTTACAACAAACACTCCAATTGATACATCATTCAGCCACCAATATTGAGACATCACCATGATCAAAACTTTTGTTATTCATGTAAGCAAAGGCTACGAAGAACGTAGAAAACATATAGATAAGCACCTGCCAGAAGTGGGCATCACTGATTACGAATATATGTTAGCTGGTGATATCGATGATCTATCTGATGAGGTTAGAAATGGTTTTTTTGACGACTCCCTGAGGCTCCCTGAGAAGTCTTGCTTTTATAAGCACTACTTAGTGATGAAAAAAGTCGTAGAAGAACAAATTCCACAAGTATTAGTGTTAGAAGATGATGCTTTTTTAAATAGCGATTTTATTGAGCAACTAGAAGCTTTCCAAAATGAACTTCGTGGTGAAGAAAAGTATCTTGTAAATATTGAAGAGGCATCGAGCTTAGTACCTGCATCAGTAAGAGTTCCAAATCAACATCTGTACTTGTGTAAAACGAACAAGCTTACTGGTGGTTTGCTTTATGACCTTAGTTTTGCTCGTGCAATGGTAGAGCATATGGAAAGCAATATAACTGACGCACCTATTGATGGTTATATTGGTAATGAGCGAACGACATTAGAGTACAATATTTTTTGGACACACCCACCTTTGGTTCGTCAGGGCAGTAAAACCGGTGCATTTGATAGTGAGTTGAGTGGTAGAACCTCAGGACTTTATGCGACGGTTAGAAGTTGGTTTAAAGAGGGATACCGAACTCATGTTCGAAGCCATGTCAGCAGCAAGCACAAAGCACTTTTTAAAAATATTACGAAGTACTAAATTATGAAATCAGAATTGGCTAGAAAACACTTAACATTTGTCATTTATGGCAATGATAGAACTTACTATCAAGGCGCAAGATTTTGCATTTTGTCTTTTTTAGCCAATTGGGTTGAGGCAAATGGAACTAGGCCTGAAATTTCTGTTCTAGCAGAAGAGCCTGAGCACTTCGCTAATATGCCAATTAAAGTGTTTCCGATATCGCCAGCTCAAAAGGCTGAATGGAGTCTAGGCAATACTTATCACTTCAGAATCAAGAACCGCGGCTTAAAATATCTTTGTGATAATTTAGAGTTGAGTCCTGAAGATAAACTGCTTTTTTTAGATACAGATACGTACTTTAACGTGCCAACAAACGTTTATTTCGACTCTATATCGGATAAAAACGCGTTACTGTTTTGCTCAGAAGTGAACATCAATACTTTGCCAAGCACCAATGAATACGCACATATCAGAGATAGAGATATAAAGCTTATGGATGGCAGTGTCTACCGCACCAATCCAGACTCAGTTATGTGGGCGTCGGCAGTCATCGGTATCACCGGGAAACACACATCAGCTTTTGATTATGCCGATGTGTTGATTCAAGCGTTACGTCAAGAAGGGTGTGAGGCACACACTCTAGAACAGTTTGCGTTATCTGAAGCGCTCTCTACACAGGTGAATATTGAACCAGCGAAAGCTTGGCTCAATCATTATTCAACGAGTGGACGAAAAGACTGGGCGAGAACGGTGTTGGAACAGTTCTTTGAAGAACACGGAGATAAACCATTTGAAGAGCAAATACGCTTAGCTAAAGAAGTGTCCTTCAAGCGCCCTCTTGCTGAAGTGATTCGAGGGCATATCTATAAAAAGAAAAAGAAACTTCGTAAGTTATTTGGTTTGAAAGAAGAATAAATCATAGACTCTCAAGGGTACTCACTTTGTACCCTTGTTCAATTTGTGAAAAATCAAAGTGCTGAGCATCAATCCTTCCTAATCGAACTTCTTTTTCGAATGAGCGCTTAAGTCGCTTTAAATTACTCTCTTTCCAGCTATTACCTGTTTGCGTTAGGCATTTATCAAAATCGATAATCCAAACCTTGCCTGCTTTATCAACGAGAATGTTATGGATATTGAGGTCGGTATGATTGACCCCGGCATCGTGCATTTTTCGAATTTGATGACCAATATCGTTGAAATGGGAATCGGATAGTTTTTTGTTTGATAGTATCTTTACTAAGTCTTCTGCGTCGGAAATCTTTTCAATTAAAATATCGGCTTTGTAAACGAGCCCTTCTTGCGAAACTTTCGCAGCAACGGGTGTCGGGACATTAACTTTATGTGTGGCTAGAAGCTCAAGTAACATTAGCTCTTGGTATGCTCGTGAGTTCTCTAATCCAGTAAATAAATAGCTGTCTCTAACTAGCTTTCCAAACAAGCCGCCGCGATGATAATGTCGAAGAGCGAAATTGCTTTTTTCTCCCTTAACAAACCATGTTGTTCCTCTACCTTGAGCGTGCCCCAGTATTGCTTGATTCGCCTTCCAATAATCCACAGAAAAAGCCAATTCAACGTCTTCGGTGAGTAATTTAGGATTATACCAGTACGTTGTTTTATGGATTTGCTTTGTTGTAAACATGAATCACTGTCTCGTATTGGGGAGTTTATGGCATACTTGGTAGAACAGTATATCAAACGCCGAACAGATTAATGAACGATTCATGTAGTTACCAAAAAATATTAGTTGTTGCCACTCATTGCATTGGTGATAGTTTGTTGATCTCTGCTTTTACCCATAGTCTGAGAAAAGCGTTTCCGACCGCAACAATAGATGTTTTAGTTAATGCTAGAGGGGAGATGGTTTTTGGTACCAATCCAGACGTTGACTCTTTAGTTGAAATTCCGCCAAGAGCATCCGTTAAGGACTATTACCGAATTTTAAAAACGCATGGTCGATATGATTTAGTCGTCAATGAAATGCTTAATGATAGAACCGCTATCTATAGTTTTATCTTTGGCAAGAAAAGACTTGGTGCAATTGATGAATCGCTTTCTGGCGCCTGGGTTAAAAAGTTAATTTATACTCATTACATTAAAGAACAACATCGCTTTGAGCATAAAATGAGTCGCGTTGCTCGTATGCTGGATACCATAGATGTTAATTGTATTGCACGGCTTGTATCTCCCGAAGAGTTATTACCTTCAGCGGTTCAAAAGAGATTGCCATCAAACTACATTGTTGTGCATGCGCCATCCTCCAACGAAATTAAGCAGTGGCCAGTCTCGTATTGGGTTGAAGTCATCAATCGTCTGATATCTGCAGGTTATAATATTGTCTTATCTGGCGCTAAATTAGAACGAGACGAGACCATTGTTGAACAAATCATTAGCCAAGTTCCTGAATCGAATCAACTGGTCAGTGTTTTGGGGGAATTATCATTAGCTCAAACCTCTGTATTAATAAAACACAGTGATGGTTTTGTTGGACCTGATAGTGGCCCTGGTCACCTCGCATCAGGTTACTCTATCCCAATTGTATCTATTATTAGCGTAGCGCCAGCAAGCATGTGGTCACCTTGGCCATATGAAGAGCCAATTGATGTAACGAACAATTTATACAGCAATGGTGTTAGCTCCCAAAGAGTCGCCAATATTAGACTTGTGCAATCTGAACGTAACTGCGTCCCTTGTTATAAAAACAGATGTCAAATTAGCGATGATGTCTATTCGCCATGCCTTCAAGATATCAAGCCAGATAACGTTGTTTCTGCTGTTCTAGAAATGATGCCATTGGAATCGATCAATGAATAACGCTCTTTCTGCTCCAAAATCTATTTGTATTCTGCGTTTATCTGCCATTGGTGACGTTTGTCATGCCCTTTCTGTGGTGCAACTTATTCAAGCTACCTATCCAGAATGTCAGATCACGTGGGTGATGGGAAAAATCGAAGCTCAATTACTTGGTGATATACCTGGAATTCAAGTTGTAGTGTTTGATAAAAAACGCGGCCTAAAAGGAATGAAAGAAGTATGGAGAGCCCTGCGTTCAACTCGGTTTGATTATTTGCTGCATATGCAAGTTGCATTAAGAGCCAGCCTGTTAACGATCGGAGTAAAGGCAAAAGTAAAACTTGGTTTTAGTTGGACACGTGCCAAAGAGGGGCAGTGGCTCTTTACCAATCGCAAGCTACCAAAAACGGACGCATCTCATGTGTTAGATAATTTCTCTGAATTTGCTTACTTTTTGGGGTGTCCTAAGCAGATACCGACATGGGATCTTGCTTTGTCTGATGAAGACCAAAAACTATCGATGGAGCTTGCGCATGAGCCGTATATTGTTATTAGCCCTGCCGCGAGTAAAGATGAGAGAAACTGGTTAGTTGAGCGCTATGCCGCTGTCGCCGATCACGCTTATCAGTTAGGCTTTAAAGTGGTTTTTTGTGGTGCTCCAACGGATAGAGAGCGCAATTTAACTGACAATATATCTCAGCACATGACATCACCTTGTATTAACTTAGTAGGCTCAACCTCGTTAAAGCAGCTTACCGCAGTGATTGGTCAATCCAGTGTAGTGATCGCTCCTGATTCAGGGCCTGCACACATCGCGACGACTCAAGGTGTCCCCGTGATTGGTTTGTATGCGCACAGTAACCCAATGCGAACAGGGCCTTACCATAGTTTAGACAGTGTGGTTTCTGTCTATGAACAGATTGCTGAAGAGCAACACGGTAAAGCGGTTGACGAGCTTCCATGGGGAACCCGAGTAAAAGGAAAAGATCTTATGGCTCTTATTTCTACAGAATCGGTGATTGAGCAGCTAGACCGTGTATTAGGCCGATTGAAAAACAAGAAAACATCCAGTGAATAAAGGAATGTCATGAAAATAGCAATATACCCAGGTACTTTTGATCCAGTGACTAACGGCCATTATGACTTAATTAAACGTGCCGCATGTATGTTTGAAAAACTTGTCATTGGTGTCGCAGAGAGCCCAAGTAAAGCCACCTTATTTAGCTTAGATGAGCGTGTGGCCTTATTGCGAGAAACTTGCCATGAATTACCTAATGTTTCCGTTGAAGGTTTTAGCGGTTTGTTGGTTGATTTTGCGACCGAGCAAAACGCCTCAATTTTGGTGCGTGGCTTAAGAACAACAATGGACTTTGAGTATGAATTTGGTTTGACGACAATGTATCGTCGATTAAAACCAGAACTAGAGAGCCTGTTTTTGACACCTTCAGAAGAGTTTGCTTTTTTATCATCAACATTGGTTCGTGAAGTCGCTATTCATGGTGGAGAAATAGAGCAATTTGTTCCAGGGTGTGTTCATCAAGCTGTTGTCGCTAAAGTAAAGCTTTAAAAAATTAAGTAATTATGAATATTCTAATGTATACAAGAGCCACGTTACCTGTGGTGAATTATGGTGGAACCGAACGAGTCATTTGGGACTTAGTTTATGCTTTGCACCTAGCCGGGCACCGAGTGACGCTGCTCGCTGGTAAAGGAACAAAGTGTGATTGGGCGAGAGTCATAGAGTATCAACCGAATGTACCACTGCAAAGTCAGCTTCCAAATGATATTGATGTTGTGCATTTCCACTCTGATCTTGAGCCTATCTCTTATCCCTACATTTTAACGCAGCATGGTAATTCAGACGGCCCTATTGACCCTAATACCGTCTTTGTTTCATCTCAGCATGCAAAAAATCATGGTGCACAAGCTTATGTTTACAATGGCTTGAATTGGGACAACTACCAAAAGCCTAACTTTAACTTGAAACGAGAACGTTTCCATTTTCTTGGGAAAGCGGCGTGGCGAGTTAAAAATGTTCAAGGTGCCATTGATATTACCAAGAAAGCTGGCCAGCAGCTTGATGTGTTGGGCGGCCATCGATTGAACCTAAAAATGGGTTTCAGGTTAACGTTAGATCGTCATGTTCGTTTTTTAGGGATGGTGGACGATACAACGAAATCTCAGATCATGACTCAGTCAAAAGGTCTGATATTCCCCGTGACTTGGCATGAACCGTTTGGCTTAGCGATTACAGAGAGTTTGTATTTTGGTTGCCCAGTGTTTGGTACACCTTATGGCTCACTGCCGGAATTAGTTTCTAGTGAGGTAGGTCTTTTATCGAGCTGTGAACAAGATCTCGTAGAAGGGATCTTAAATTCTGACACCTATGAATCTGCTCGTTGTAATGAATACGCGAGAGAGCAATTCAATGCCAATGTCATGGCTGCAGCGTATGTTAGTTATTACGAGAAGGTAGTTGAAGGTAATAAAGCCAATAGTGCATTAGGAAGTATTGTCGAGTCTTTTAAAAGGTTGCCTTATGAACGATAAATTGAAACCGAAACTGGTTTTCGTAGGCTATAAGCAACAGTATGAAAAACTAGAAATTGATGTCCTATCGTCTGATTATGAAAAGCATCATATTTTCCTAAGTAAGTGGCTAGTTAAATTAGTTTCCTTTTTATTTTTCTATAGTAAAAAACACTATCATGAGGCTTATGGAGCGATCATAAGACGAAAAATAAAGGCACTAAATGGCTTCGATGTCATATTCACCACCGATTCTCTGAGAGATATAAAGTCGATATCAAAGATTGATGGGAGGAAGGTGATTGTTTTTAGAAATGTCACAGATGGAAGCCTGAACCACCACCTAAAAGGTTTTGAAACATATACTTTTGATGAAGGTGATGCAGCAAAGTATGACTTTAAGCATATTTACCTACCTATGCCTCAACTAAAAATCATCGATGAGATAGAAAAATCGTCTGATTTCGATGTTTCTTTTGTCGGCGTGGATAAAGGAAGGAAAGAAAAGGTTCAGAAAATAAAAGGTGCATTAGATGGTTTTAAGTGCAATTTTATTGTTTTTGACAAGAAACCGTCTTATTCCTATGTTGAATACCTAACCGTGATGCTCAATACCAAATGTGTATTGGAAATGGTTCTTGATGGACAGACGTCTGATACTATGAGGGTTAAAGAAGCATTGTATGCTCGAAAAAAAGTAATCACGAATAATACGAGTCTTTATAATCATCCTTTATACTCAAAAGATAACTTTCTTATATTTGACTCTCTAAATGAACTTACTGGTAGTATGGAATACTTTATTTCTAGCGAGTTTGACGAATCAGTTTTGATTAAGCTTGAAGATTACACTGTTGATGGTTTTTATCACAAACTCCTATCTGGTAATGGCGAATAGACTCATTATGAAAAAAATCATACGCAAGATTAAGAAGCTAATATTCATTCGTGATCAAAAAAAACAGAAGAACTTCCTTTCTCGAAAATCAAACTTTACAGACACTCAATTTGAAGGCTGTAACTCTGTAGCAAGCGATTGTGATGTGAATGCTTCATATATTGGCTTCGGTACTTATATTGATACTCATTGTAATATGAACAATGTCAAAATAGGTCGTTTTTGCTCGATTGCTAATAATGTGAAAATTGTCCTAAATAACCACCCGATCAATGATTATGTGTCGACTCACCCTTGCTTTCATCGAGCAGATCATCGATTGATGCAGAAACAAGGATTGGATTTTAACAAAGGTACTATTTACTCGCATACTAAGTATGTTGAGGAGCATTATCAAGTTGTTGTTGGATCCGATGTTTGGATTGGTGAAGACGTGAAAATATTCCCAGGAGTGGCTATCGGGCATGGTGCAGTGATTGCAACAGGTTCTATTGTGACCAAAGATGTAGAAGCATTCAGTATTGTGGGCGGTGTTCCAGCGAAAGAGATTAAGAAGCGCTTTACTGAAGAGGAAAGGGAAGCTCTTTTAATGGAACAGTGGTGGGAATGGCCACTTGAAAAAATCAAAGAGCATCAAGGTGCCTTTATTAACATCAAAGATTTTAAGTTATTGATTAGTTAGAAACTTCTAACTAATCAATCGAGTCTATATGCCTACGTGTAGGTTTATACCCATATGTAGGTTTATACCCATATGTAGGTTAATAACCCACATATGGGTCTTGTCCGTTCCTACGTGTTTTTAATAACTTTAAAATCCACATGTACTGCTCAGGTTTCGGATTAACAAAACCTTCAACGACTTCATTCATTGCCCTAGCGTCTTGATGTTCATCGCCGGATAACTCAATGGGTGCTTTGATTTCAATTTCGTATTTACCCGTCTCAATATTATAGCTGGCAAAGGTTGGAACGATCTTCGCTCGGCTTACTTTTGCTAGTTTTCCTAGTCCGGGCAAGGTTGCTTTTTCAGTCGCAAAGAAATCTGAGAATACACTTTGCTCTGGGCCATGGTCTTGATCTGGCAGGTAATATCCCAAGTAGCCATCTTTGACTGATTTGATAAAAGGCTTAATGCCTCCACTGCGATCATAAACTCGTCCGCCATACTGAACTCTTTGCTTGTGCATGAGCAAATCGGTCAGAGGGTTTTTCTGGCTATTTGCCATCGCAGAAACGGGCAAGCCTCTTGAAGCTAAAAGGATAGCCGGAATGTCGATGCACCAAGAGTGAGGTACGAGCAAAATAGCACTTTGATTGTCTTTTTGTAGCTGTTGTAAGTGTTCTAATCCAATGATTTCTGAGTGTTTTTCAAGCCAACGTTTACTGCGTAATGATATGGCAGGAAAACCAAGTAAAAAGGCGCCAGCAGTTGTTAGGCAATTGGTTAGAATGGTTTCACGCTCTTGAACAGACTTTTCTGGAAAACAAAGCGCGAGGTTTATACGTGCCTTTTGTACTGAGCCACGTTGCTTCTTCGCCATTTTTGTCGCCACGAATTTTGCTATGGCTACTCGAATCGAGTTTGGCAGCAAAGAAATGGGTAGACATAGGCATAGCCCGAGCCAAGTTCCCCAGTGTTTTGGTGATAAAAACGCACTGATGAATTTGGGGTTGTATGCTTTAGGATCGTAGTCGTCGCGTTGAGTTGTCACTGTAAACCTTTAACTGGCGATATATATTGAACAAGCTAACAGTATACCGTTAGCTTGTTTTCGGGAGAGTGTAATCTAGCGATTAACTGACTGCATGTACTCGCTGACGCCTTCAGCAACCGATTTAAATTGAACATCGCAACCGGCATTACGCAACTTAGTTAAATCAGCTTGAGTAAACTCTTGGTAAGCACCTTTCAAATGCTCAGGGAATGGGATAGTTTCAATCTCTCCCTTACCGTGATGCTTAATCACCGCTTTTGCGACTTCTTCAAATGATTCGGCATTACCTGTACCTAGGTTGAAGATACCTGATACGCCATTTTTTAAGAACCACAGGTTTACGGCCGCAACATCACCAACATACACAAAATCACGCTTGAAGGTTTCGCTTCCTGCGAATAATTTCGGGTTTTCACCAGCGTTCATTTGATTGTTTAGGTGGAAAGCGACAGAAGCCATGCTGCCTTTGTGCTGTTCACGTGGACCGTAGACATTGAAGTATCGAAACCCAGTGATTTGAGAAAGCGTTTCGTTGTGTGCGGTTGCATCTGCAGTTAAGCGACGCACATAGTTATCAAATCGCTGTTTTGAATAGCCGTATACGTTTAGCGCGCCTTCGTACTGCGGCTCTTCAATAAAGGTATCGGTTTCACCATAAGTGGCAGCAGAAGAAGCATACAAGAACGGAATCTCGCGCTCGATACAGTAATGCAGCAACTCTTTCGAGTATTCGTAGTTGTTTAGCATCATGTATTTGCCATCCCACTCTGTGGTTGCTGAGCATGCACCTTCATGGAAAACAGCCTCAATGTGACCGAAATCATCGCCAGCCATAACTTGAGTTAGAAAGTCATCACGATCCATGTAATCGGTGATATCTAGGTCAACCAGGTTCTTAAATTTTTTGCCATCTTTTAAGTTGTCGACAACTAGAATATCGTTGTGGCCTGCTTCATTGAGCGCCTTAACAATATTGCTGCCAATCATGCCTGCACCACCAGTTACGATAATCATATTTCTTCCTACTTTTTTGAATACAAACTCACACGAGTATAGCAAGGAACAAACGAAGCGAGCTAGCGGAATAATTCTTTAATTCTAGTGTAATGTAGTGATGTTAATTGAGATATTCTATCCATTTTCGTCAGAGCTAATTCGACCAGATGTGAACAGGTCGATCTATCTGTTTAGTGGCGATATACTGAACCACTAAACGGATAGGGATCTAATTACTAATGAAAACACGTGACAAGATTGTTTACGCAGCTCTAGAGCTTTTTAATGAGCACGGCGAGCGTAGTATTACGACCAATCATATTGCTGAGCACATCGAAATCAGCCCAGGTAACCTCTACTACCACTTCCGCAACAAACAAGAAATTGTACGTGATATCTTTACTCTCTACTCGACTGAGTTACTTGAAAGGTTTACTCCGATTCAAGGGCAGCAAGAAAGCCTGACGCTACTAAAAAGCTACTTAGATTCAATCTTCACATTGATGTGGAAGTACCGATTCTTCTATGCGAACCTGCCTGAAATATTGTCTCGTGATGAAAAGCTGCATCTTGATTACATGGCCGTTCAAGAAAAGCTGCAAACGAATCTTGTGGATATTATGAGAGCTTTTGTTGAGTTGAACTTGCTAAAAGCAACAGATACAGAAATGAAGTCGATGGTCACATCTCTCCACTTGATCGCATCGGGTTGGTTGGCGTATCAGTCGGCGATGTCTCCAAAATCTCAAATTACGGAGCAAGTTGTTCACCAAGGAATGCTGCAGATGATCGCAACCGTTAAACCGATTGCAACGACTCAAGGCTTTGAGCAACTGACATTGTTAGAAGATGGTGTAAGAGCGCTGAACAGCAAATAAAAGCGAAGATGTGGGTAAGCGGTAAGTCGGATTCGGGTAACGAGAGCGGAAAAGCGCAGATTCGAGTGGTGGGATATAAATCGTGACGTCATTCCCTACAGCGAGGAACGAGCGTGATAGGGAATCTCTCTTTATCCTCGAGGGTAGCAATCTCAAGCGAGATTCCAGATATTTCGTCCCTCAATTCTGGAATGACTGAGTTTGATTAATGCGAATTCGGAAATTTTCAGCTCTTTGGGCTTGTTCTTCGCATCTCGGTTACTTATATCTCGTATCTGTTTTTACCTAACCAACCATCTTTTCGGGTTTTGAGCTTGGCTGTTTCTACGAATTTCAAAGTACAGCGATGGTCGGGTTTGTCCACCAGTGTCACCGGCGAGAGCTATCGCCTCACCCGCTTTAACCTTGTCACCTTCTTTCTTTAAAAGCGCTTGGTTAAAGCCATACAGTGTCATGTCGCCTTTACCGTGATCAAGCAGCACCACTAAGCCATACCCACGTAAATACTCTGCGAATACGACGGTGCCTGAGTAAACAGATTTTACCTGCTGACCGTATTTCGCTTTGATCACCATGCCTTTCCAATTTACTTGGCCAGTTTGGCGTGAGCCGTAGTTATGCAGAACTTTATCTTTGATTGGCCAAGGCAGTTTACCTTTACGTTTGGCTAAGCCATCCATAGGGACAGCATTGCGTCTCTCTCGTGCGGCTTTTTCTGCTTTCGCTATTTCGGCTTTTAGGCGAGTTTCATTACGTTGAAGTTCGGCTAAGTAATTTTTGTCGCCAGAGATGTTTTTCTTAATACTGCCGACAGTCTTTTTACGCTGTGTTTGGGTCTGCGATAGTTTGTTGCGCTTTGCTACCTGTTGATTTAACAGCGTTGCTATTTGTTCTTGCTCAAGTTGGCGTTGCTTATGGCTTTCTTCTAATTCAAGTTGAGTTTGTTCGATCGTTTTGATTGTTGCAGATCGCGCTTTGGCGAGGTGTTGGTAATAGTGACTAATGCGGTCCTCTTCAACGCCAGTATTTAAGATGTGAGAAGAGGCTTTGGCTCTGCTGGTCATGTAGTAAGTCTGAATCAGCTGCTCTAACTTGTCGGTATGGGCTTTTTTCTGTGCTGTAAGCGCTTTAATCTTATTATCTAAGCTAGCAACATTAGCATTGGCGGTATTGAGTTGTTTTTTACTTGTTTTAATGGCTTTTTCAAGCAAGGAGATAGAGAGCTCTTGTTGCTTGAGGTTTGCCTGTAAATTGTCGAGCTTCTTCTGTTGTGAGGATAGTGTTTTTTGTTGACGAGATATCTCACTCGACACACCTTTCAGCTCCCCTTTCGATGCGGCAAGTGGCGATGCAGAGAAAAGAACAGCGCAAAGGCTGGAAGATATCAAAAGAACAGTGCTAATTACTTGGACTGGTTTCATCATTATCGTCATGTTGCTCTTATTAGTTTTCAGCATCTGCTCTTAAGTCTTTCGTATCTCGGCTCATCGAACCTAGAATCAGCTCTTATATTCCATCACCATGAATGAAATTTTGCGAGCGACCATTGAAGCCTTGGTCCATATCTAAAGATGGTTTATCTGTTTTCGGTTTTCCGACAATTTTTGCAGGAACGCCTGCGACTGTTGTATGAGGTGGCACGGCTTGTAGTACCACAGAGCATGAACCAATCTTCGCGCCTTCACCTACTTCAATGTTGCCGAGTATTTTAGCTCCGGCCCCAATCATTACGCCTTCGCGGATTTTGGGGTGACGGTCGCCGCCTTCTTTACCAGTACCACCAAGGGTAACGTCTTGAAGGATCGATACATCATTTTCGACGACAGCAGTTTCACCAATCACGATACCAGTGGCGTGGTCGAGCATGATAGCTTTACCGATACGAGCCGCTGGGTGAATATCAACTTGGCAAGCAACTGAAATTTGGTTTTGTAGGTAAGTAGCAAGTGCGATACGCCCTTGTTTCCACAACCAGTTAGCTACTCGGTAACCTTGCAGAGCGTGGTAGCCTTTCAGATAAAGTAGAGGCATCGAGTACATCTCGACCGCAGGATCTCGATTTACCGTCGCGCAAATATCACAAGCTGCCGCATCAATAATCGATTGATCCTGCTTAAATGCTTGTTCAACCACTTCACGTACTGCCATTGCTGGCATTGAAGCCGTCTTTAGCTTGTTTGCTAGGATGTAGCTAAGGGCTGCGCCTAAACTTTCATGGTTGATGATCGTGGCATGATAAAAACTCGCAAGCATAGGTTCTTGCTCTGACTGCTGTCGAGCTTCCTTCACTATGCATTGCCAAACTTTTTGCTGTTCACAGTGTTTCATTTTTCCATCCATTCCTTTAAACCAGATACGCGTAGCGAGATGAGAGATATGAAGAGCTTAGAAAAGCCAATTAGCGTAAATGAGATTCCAGATACTTCATTCTTCAATGACGAGCATTATACTAACGTCATCTTCAAGAGTGAGGTACGAGCGAGTTGGAGAACTTTGTTCGGGTCATTTACTTTATGCTATTCGCATCTTGATTACCCGTACCTCTAACTCTCTTCGTATCTCGCTTACTCTAATTTCGTATCTGCTCTTACTATCTTTCTGACTTTTTGTCTCTAGCAAGCAGATCTTGTGCTGCTAGGTGTGCATCTTTCCCTTGATACAACACTTGATAAATCTGTTCAACAATGGGCATTTCAACGCCCATACGTTCTGATAGTAACCAAACTTCTTTGGTGTTGCGATAACCTTCCACTACTTGGCCAATTTCGTCTTGTGCTGTATCTACATCTTTACCTGCGCCAAGTGCCAAACCAAAGCGACGGTTACGTGATTGGTTATCAGTACAGGTTAGCACTAGGTCACCCAATCCAGCCATGCCCATGAAGGTTTCTGGTTGCGCACCAAGAGCTGCGCCTAGTCGACTCATCTCAGCTAGACCGCGAGTGATAAGTGCAGTACGTGCATTGGCACCAAAACCAATACCATCCGACATGCCAGCACCAATGGCGATAACGTTTTTAACCGCGCCACCAAGCTGCATGCCAATAAAATCTGAATTTGCGTACACACGGAACGTTTTGCCACAGTGAATCTTTTCTTGAAGTTGCTCAAGGAATTCTGCATCAGGGGAAGCCACAGAGATTGCCGTTGGCATACCCATCGCAAGCTCTTTGGCGAAGGTAGGTCCTGATAGAACTGCTAACGAGTACCCATTACCAAGCACATCGTGAGCGACATCTTTTAGCAGGCGACCAGTTTCCGGCTCTAAACCTTTAGTAGCCCAGCAGATACGAGAACAATCTGTTAAGTGAGGCTTAAGGCTATTTAAAACGATATCAAATACGTGGCTAGGGACGACAACAAGAAGATCACGACTTGCTGTTACTGCCTTCTCAAGGTCTGACTCGATGATTAGGCTTTCTGGGAAGTCGATATTTGGTAGAAATTCATTATTTGCGCGCTCGGATTCGAGACGAGCCATGTGAACAGGATCATGCCCCCACAGAACAACGTTTGCACCGTTACGCGCTAGAGAGATAGCTAAAGAGGTTCCGTAAGAACCTGCGCCAATTACTGTCATGGCGATCTCTTTGCCGTAAGCGTTTGTCGAGATTGTCGGGCGAATTGTTTCTGTCATGCTTCCACCTAAAAATAATGAGGGAAATCGAAGAGTTCTGGAAAAGCTTTCCACTAAAATCAGAGGAGCTTTCAATTTTAGTACAGTGTAAAGAAAAAATGCACATCGCAGAAGTTGCGATGTGCATTTAAAAGCTAACTAGCGCTTGAATCGTTGGAGTTAAGTTCTACTTTGAGACTTAAGCCTGTTCGCCTTCAGCTTGCTGAGCTTGGTTTTGTAGGTAGTTCATGAACAAAGCATCAAAGTTAACTGGTGCTAGGTTCAGTTGTGGGAACGTACCTTTAACCACTAGGCTAGAAATTGTTTCTCGAGCGTATGGGAACAGGATGTTCGGGCAAAATGCACCTAGGCAATGAGCTAGTTGGCCAGCTTCCATTTCGCTTGCAGAGAAGATGCCGCCTTGTTGAACTTCACAAAGGAATGCAGTGTCTTCTGCATTCTTAACTGTAACCGTTAGACGTAGGATTACTTCGTACACGCCTTCGCCAAGTTCACGGCTTTGAGTGTCTAGGTCCAGTTTTACATCTGGGTTCCACTCTTTTTGAAACATGTCTGGAGAGTTTGGCGCTTCGAAAGATACGTCTTTTAGGAAGATACGTTGGATTGCGAAGTTCTGTTGTGCGTCTTGTTGTGCTGCTTCAGCCATTTTCTTATCCTTAAAAATTTATAATTAGGCTTCGTTCGCCATCTCTGTTGAACAAAACCTTAAAGTCATATTCGTTTAGTTAGGTCAGCTTACCTTTAACTACTTTTTACCTTTCACCAAAGGTAGGTTAGCTTCGCTCCAAGCCACTAAGCCGCTTTTCAGCACGCTTACGTTTTCGAAACCAGCTTTAACCAGTAGGTTAGCGCTTTCTTGAGCTGTTTGACCTGTCTTACATACTACGATGATTGGGTCGGCTTTGTGGCTTTCAAGGCTACCAAAGCTATTTGCTTTGATATCTGACGGCAAAATGTGAACTGCGTCAGTAATATGGCCCTTTTTGAACTCATCCTTAGTACGAATATCAACCACAACACCGTTTTCACGATTAATCATGTGTGTGGTTTGCGCTGCCGTGATCTCTTTGTAAGCTGCGTTTGATGTCTTGATAACGTTCGCAATGATGGCAACAACCAAGCCGATCCATACGATGGCTAAAATCATATTATCTTGAACAAATGGAACTAACTCTTGCATACCTTGAACTCTTATTCGTTATTGGGCGAAAAACTATAGGCCAAGAGTATAGCGAGATTTGGAGTTTGGTGTACATAGGATTATCAAACTTTGAACACTCTCAGGAGCAAAGTTTAACGATTTTTTTTGATTATATTTCCCGTTACATAGATAATAGCTGTATTTACATTTTTAGTTTTAAATGCGCAGTGTGGTTTTCGCTTATTGACCAAAGGGCGGTAGCGTGCCTGATAGTAGTGCTACTGCGTGTTGGTCTGTTGATTATCAAGGTTTATTTTAGGAGTTTTTGTGAAGATATTAGTCACCGGTGGTGCTGGTTTTATTGGCTCAGCAGTTATACGTCACATTATAAATAAGACAACGGACAGTGTGGTAAACGTTGATAAACTCACTTATGCAGGTAATCTAGAATCTCTTATAGAAGTAGATTCGAATGGACGTTACGCGTTCGAGCAAGTGGATATCTGTAATCGTTCAGAGCTTGACCGAGTGTTCTCTGAGCACAAACCGGATGCTGTCATGCATCTAGCTGCTGAGTCACATGTTGATCGCTCTATTACCGGCCCTGCAGCGTTTATCGAAACCAATATTGTCGGCACTTATACCTTGCTAGAAGCGACACGTGAATATTGGAATAAGCTTGAAGAGGGTGCAAAAGCAGAATTTCGTTTTCACCATATCTCTACTGATGAAGTGTATGGCGACCTTCCGCATCCGGATGAAGTTCCAGAAGGGACTGAGCTGCCAATGTTCTTGGAAACAACCTCGTATGAACCATCAAGTCCATACTCTGCTTCAAAAGCATCAAGTGATCACTTAGTACGCGCATGGTTACGTACTTACGGTCTCCCTACTATCGTAACCAATTGCTCTAACAACTATGGTCCTTACCATTTTCCTGAAAAATTGATCCCATTAGTCATTTTGAATGCTTTAGAAGGAAAAGACCTTCCTATCTATGGTAAAGGCGACCAAATTCGTGACTGGTTGTTTGTTGAAGATCATGCACGGGCACTCTACAAAGTAGTGTCTGAAGGTAAAGTCGGGGAGACATACAATATTGGTGGCCACAACGAGAAGAAAAACCTCGAAGTCGTAAACACTATTTGTGACATCTTAGATACTTTAGTACCGAAAGAGTCAGCGTATGCAGAACAAATTACCTATGTTCAAGACCGCCCTGGTCATGACCGCCGTTACGCCATTGACTCATCTAAAATGCAGCGTGAGTTAGGTTGGACACCCGAGGAGACGTTTGAAACAGGTCTTCGTAAAACGGTGCAATGGTATCTAGACAATTCAGCGTGGTGTCAAAATGTACAAGATGGTAGTTACCAACGTGAGCGTTTAGGTGTAGAAAAAACTGAATCAAAGGGAAGTAAATAATGAAAGGTATTGTTCTAGCTGGTGGTTCAGGCACTCGTTTGTACCCATTGACTCGTGGTGTATCAAAGCAACTCTTGCCGATCTACGACAAACCAATGGTGTTTTACCCGATTTCTACATTGATGTTAGCTGGAATCAAAGACATCTTGATTATCACGACTCCAGAAGATAATGCAGGTTTTAAGCGCTTGCTTGGTGATGGTTCTGATTTTGGTATTAGTCTTGAGTATGCTATTCAACCAAGCCCAGATGGTTTAGCACAAGCTTTCATTATAGGTGAAGATTTTATTGGTGATGATTCTGTTTGTTTAGTACTCGGCGACAATATCTTCTATGGGCAATCATTTAGTGACACTTTAAAAAATGCTGCCAGCCGTGAAAGTGGTGCGACAGTTTTTGGCTACCAAGTCAAAGACCCAGAGCGTTTTGGTGTGGTCGAATTTGATGAAGAGATGAAAGCGATTTCGATTGAAGAAAAGCCGGCAACACCAAAATCCAATTACGCGGTAACGGGTTTGTATTTCTACGATAATCGCGTGGTGGAAATGGCCAAGCAAGTGAAGCCCTCTCATCGTGGTGAGTTAGAAATTACCACGCTAAATGAAATGTACTTAAACGATGGTTCACTGAATGTGGAATTATTAGGTCGCGGTTTTGCGTGGCTAGATACCGGTACGCATGAAAGCCTACACGAAGCCTCTTCTTTCGTCCAAACGATTGAAAATGTCCAAGGTTTGAAAGTCGCGTGTTTAGAAGAAATCGCTTGGCGTAACGGTTGGTTGAGTGATGAACAAGTTCTGACTCTAGCTAAACCAATGATGAAAAATGAATATGGTCAGTACTTAACGCGCCTAGTTAGTGAATCTCAAAAGAGGGCTGATGCTTAATGCGTGTATTAATTACCGGTTGTCATGGTCAAGTGGGCTCTTGTCTAACTAAACAATTAGCCAATAATGAAAATATAGCAGTATTAGCTCTTGATAGAGAGCATCTTGATATTACTAGTCAAGAGGCCGTTAATGCTATTGTGGCTGAATTTGAGCCTAGCATCATTATTAATGCAGCGGCACATACAGCGGTTGATAAGGCTGAAGAGGAGCTTGACCTTTCTTATGCGATAAACCGTGATGGTCCAAAATACCTCGCACAAGCAGCGCAGAGCGTTGGTGCTGCAATGCTGCATATCTCTACGGATTATGTTTTTGATGGAGATAAAGTAGGCGAATATGCAGAAACGGATGCTACAAACCCTCAAGGTGTTTACGGTAAAAGTAAACTAGCAGGTGAAATCGCCGTAGCACAAGAGTGTAAAAAACATATTATCCTTCGTACTGCGTGGGTGTTTGGTGAGAATGGCAATAACTTTGTTAAGACCATGTTGCGTTTAGCAAATAGCTATGAATCTCTAAGTATTGTGGGAGATCAGTTTGGTGGGCCGACTTATGCCGGTGATATCGCATCTGCGTTAGTAACTATCGCTAAGGCTATTTGTAATGGAGAAACTGATAGGTTTGGTATTTACCACTTCTCTGGATTACCACATGTAAGCTGGAGCCAGTTTGCGCAAGCTATTTTTGATGAAGCGGTTGAACAAGGTGTCCTGAAGTGTTCACCAGCAGTTAACTCAATAACGACTGAAGAGTACCCAACTCTCGCTAAGCGTCCAGAAAATTCTAAGCTCAATACAACACTAATACGTAATACGTTTGGGATAAATGCAAGCGATTGGGTGAGTCGACTAAAATTAGGTATAAAAAGATATGAATAAACTAAGACTTATAATTCCTTCTTACAATGAAGGAGTTAATATTAATAAGTGTGCAGAGAAGCTATTAGTTATATATGAAAACCTCATTGATAGAGCGGTGATTGACATATCCAGTGATATATTGTTTGTGGATGATGGTTCAAAAGATGATACATGGTCTCGAATTGAAGCACTAGCCGAAAATAATGATAAAATAAAAGGAATCAAGCTTTCCATTAATAAAGGGCACCAAGTCGCACTGAAATCAGGCTTGGATTGTTCGGTAGACAAGTGTGATTTCTCTATTTCCCTAGATGCGGATTTGCAACAA
Source organism: Vibrio sp. 10N.222.54.E6 (assembly GCF_041473955.1). Classification (NCBI taxonomy): domain Bacteria; kingdom Pseudomonadati; phylum Pseudomonadota; class Gammaproteobacteria; order Vibrionales; family Vibrionaceae; genus Vibrio; species Vibrio sp. 10N.222.54.E6. Next base: position 45,327 of record NZ_JBFRTD010000033.1, read on the forward strand.
GACCCTTCTGTAATAGAAGATTTCATTTTGGACTTTAAGAATGGGAATGATGTGGTTTATGGTGTCAGGAAAGATAGAAATACAGATGGATTATTAAAAAAAACGTTAGCAAAATGTTTCTATAGATTAGCAAAAAAACTAGGCATTGACCTAGTTCCAGGTCATGCTGATTATCGAGGCTTGTCAAATAAAGCCCTAGATATCTTGTCGTCACATGATGGGAAAAACCCTTTCTTACGTGGGATCATTCCAACATTAGGTTTACGATCTTCAATTGTTGAGTTTGATGTTTACGATAGAGAACATGGTGAAAGTAAATATACGTTTGAAAAAATGATGAATCTTGCGTTAAGCGGAATTATTTCCTTTTCAATAGTCCCTCTTAGATTGTTTGCAGCACTTGGTGGTCTTATTGTTCTCACTTGCATTTTAATGTCGCTATATATTTTATCAATGTCAATTATATTTGGTGGAACTGTTCCTGGTTGGGCGTCAATTACACTGCCAATATATTTTCTAGGTGGTATTCAATTAATCGGCTTAAGCGTTATTGGTGAATATATAGGAAGGGTTTTCATAGAAGTGAATAAAGCACCTACGTATATTATCGACAGAGTTACAGAAAATAATAATAGGATATAATTATGGGAGGGATCTTATATATAGCTATTGCTATTTCACTAAATGTTTCTGCACAGGTATTACTTAAATACTGTAGTGGGCGTGTGTTTCCATTATCTATAAGTAATGGTTTTCTCTATGGTGTGTTATTGGCACTATTTTTTTATGGCGGTAGTTTTCTTATTACACTAAAAATATACTCTATGTATCCATTATCGATAGTTTCGCCTGTTATGGCTGGCTTGACTATTTTATGCATCACCCTCAGTGGTGTTTTTATATTCTCTGAGTATTTAAGTGGATTGCAAATATCAGGGGTTGTATTAACTATATTTGGTATAGTATTACTATCTATTAAATAGAATAATAAGGTTTTTAGACATGAGTTTGGACCAAATTTGCTTCTCTCTAGTTTTTCTTGGAGTGATAATCCCCATATTAATTTTCATCAAGCCGAAGTCGATTGTCTGTGGTATGTTTAAAGATAATATTGAAGTTAAAATCTTAAAAGAGAAAACTTTTTTCAGTGTAATTGTTGTGGCTATTTTCATTGGTGGGGTTTCAATCTATGCGCTAAACTTATTCTTACCGTTGGAATATCGTCACTCTGACTCTGTAGGTTATTTAAATTCACTCATACGGCCTGTTTTATACAGTGGGAGATTTTTTCCATTGGGTCACCAAGAATTCAACTTTTTGACATTAGAAAAGTTTGGATTCTTAGGCTTGTTTTCTCTCCCTTTTATACAATCATTGATTTCAATTTTCTGCTTGTATAAATTAATCCCACTTAGAAGTAATAATTTAAAGTTATTATTGATAATCCCTATATTTATTTCCTCACTATCAGTATCATTTTCAAACCTGATCATACCGGAACGAAACCAACTGTTTTTTTTGTTACTGTTCCTTTATTTTACATTTGAATCAACTGATACACGTAGAATTAAATTAGGTCTGCTTTTTGCAAGTATTTCTCTTTACTATAAAGAACCTACGTTAGTCATATATTTGGCTTTTTCAGCTGCAATGATTATCCTGAAGATATCAAAAAATATCATTAGCTATAAAGATATTCTTGACTTGAAATTTTGGTATAAAAAGTTATCGTTTGAATTGTATTTGCTAGTAATGAGTGTACTGTTCTTTATTTCGTATATTATTATTCAATCACTACAAACAAAGGGGGAATTATATACGCAAGGAGGAGACTTAATCCAATACTTAGAATACACTTTCAGTATTCAAGGGTTATACCACTATCCATTCTTATTATTATCATTGGCTATATCTATTGTTTTTATTATTAATGGATTAAGTAGTGGATATTTGCAGAGAGCGTTTGTCTTGTTTCTAGGCGCAAATGCATATGCATTTGGAATATTTGCATTGAAAATGCCCTCAGGTTTTTACTATTTTAGTGCTGCAAACCTATTAATCTTTCTTTCATGCTGTTATGTATTCGCTGATATGTTTGAAAATTCTGAGATGTTAAAGTGGAAGAATAGATCAGCGAGAGCTATTTTTATAGTTACTTTTGTGTTTTTTACGTATCAAACATGTGTTATTAGTGTCACCCAACTTTCAAGTTCGAAAGCAAAGCAGGTTCGGCTAGGGGTTATTTCAAGTTATTTGAACGAGGTGGAAGGAAATAAGGATTTGAATATTTACTACAACTTGAAAGAGGGTAATTATTTGGACTATTCCTCTTCAGTAATGAATTTATATATAAGAACAAAAATAGACAATAAATTCACATTATATTCAAGGTCAGGTTGTTATGTGTGGCATGAATCCAATGAGGATGGATACTATCAGTGCAAGAAAGCTAACTTTAACTTAAATGATGATTATGATTTTGTTATTGATGACACTAATGATAATAAATTTAAGGTTGGATACAAAGAATATAAGGGTAGTATTATTAACAGTGACGCAGTAACAGTTTATTATAAATCATTGGTAGAATAAAATGAAAGTAATTAATACAATTATTCGCGATGTAAAAATTATAGAGCCGAGTGTGTTTGGTGATGAGCGTGGTTTCTTTATGGAGACTTGGAGCCAAGATAAATTTGAAAAGCTCGTAACCGGTAAAGCAACGTCATTTGTTCAAGATAACCACTCCAAATCTAAAAAAGGTATTTTACGTGGCTTACATTACCAAACCCAAAATACCCAAGGAAAGCTAGTTCGAGTTGTGTCCGGTGAGGTATTTGATGTGGCTGTTGATATTAGAAAAGACTCACCGACTTTTGGACAATGGGTGGGGGAATTATTATCTGCTGAAAATAAACGTCAATTGTGGGTTCCGGAAGGTTTTGCTCATGGATTTTATGTGACTAGTGAAGAAGCAGAGTTCGTTTATAAATGTACGGACTATTATAACCCTGAAGCTGAGCACTGTTTATTCTGGAAAGATGAAACCGTAAATATTAAATGGCCAATTGAGAGTCCACCAACTCTGTCAGAAAAAGATAGTATAGGAAAAAGAATTAACGAAATCATTCCACTATAGTTTGATAATTCGTGATTAAATAGCTTAAACTTAAGAAGCTATTATATTAAATTTTAAGGTAGGGAAATGTATAAAATACCATTAAAGTTCATTAAGGGCATTTATAGTAGTCGTGAGTTATTAATTACTATGGCCAAGCGAGATATCCAAAATAGATACCTAGGCTCTCTATTTGGTGGTGTTTGGGCATTTATTCAACCACTTGTTACGATTATGGTTATATGGTTCGTTTTCCAAGTTGGCTTTAAGGCGCAGCCTACATCCAATGGAGTTCCATTTACACTTTGGCTTGTCTCAGCTATGATTCCTTGGTTCTTCATAGCAGAAATGTTGTCAAATGCGACTAATTCAATTGTAGAACAAGCAAATATTGTAAAGAAAATTGTTTTTAGGGTTAGTTTACTACCGATAGTAAAACTGATATCAGCACTAATTATTCACTTATTCTTTATAGCCATTCTTTTTTCAATTGCGTTTGCTTATGGTTATTACCCAAGTTTAAATTGGCTTCAAATACCATACTACTTAATATGCTCACTACTTTTGATGATTGGAGTGTCTTGGATTACCTCGTCTATAGTTATTTTCTTCCGTGATATCGGTCAGTTTATCGCAGTTCTAATACAATTAGGTTTTTGGGGCACTCCGATTTTTTGGGATATCGCAATGGTGCCCCAACAATATCAGTGGGTATTTAAATTAAACCCAGTATTCTATATTACTGAAGGCTATAGAAACACATTAACAACGGATCTTTGGTTTTGGGAGTCTATGAGTTGGACCGCATACTTCTGGTTTGTGACTTTTGTTACTTTATTATTTGGTGTTGTTTGTTTCAAAAGATTAAAGCCGCACTTTGCGGATGTATTATAGAAGGTTTAAATTATGAATGAACTTGCCATAAGTTGCAAAGGCGTAACCAAGACTTATCCAATGTACCATAATCCAAAGGACCGCTTTAAAGAGGCTCTTCACCCATTTAGAAAAGTCTACCATGAAGACTTCTATGCACTTCGAGATGTAAGCTTCGATATCCACAAAGGTGAAACTGTTGGAATAATTGGTCAAAATGGTGCAGGTAAGTCAACACTTCTCAAGATTATCACTGGAGTTCTAACTCCTACATCAGGAGCTTCTCAAGTAAACGGCGTTGTATCATCTATATTGGAGCTAGGAACCGGATTCAATAATGAACTGACTGGAATTGAAAATATTTATGTTAACAGTTCTTTGATGGGAGTGTCTAAAGAAAGTGTCGACAAAAAACTAGATCAGATCATTGCATTTGCAGACATAGGTGATCACATTAATCAACCTGTGCGTGGTTATTCTTCGGGGATGTTTGCACGATTAGCATTTTCTATAGCTATCAGTATTGATCCCGACATACTAATTGTGGATGAGGCATTAGCCGTCGGTGACATGAACTTTCAAGCTAAATGTATGACAGCAATGAAAAGAATTCAAGAGAATGGCACTACTATTCTTTTCGTTAGTCATGATATCAGTAGTGTGAAGAGTTTGTGTGAGAGGGCAATCTACATAAAAAATGGAGTTCTTCATGCTGAAGGTCACGCTGGAGAAGTCGCTGAATTATATATGAGAGAGATGCGAGAGGCACAAAGCGATCGTATTTCTAAAGACCTTGCTGTGGTTGATAAACCCGAACTGAATTCCAATATATTACCACGTGCTGAGCTCAAAGAGACAAGAGATCTAAAGAGCTTAAAAGTGTTTAAGACGCGTGTTGCAGAATTTCGATACGGTTCAGGCGGCGCAAACATAACTTTAGTTGAACTTTTAGACAAGAATGGCGAATTAGTGCATGAGGCTGACTTTAATGAAGAAGTTAGACTAAGAATACATATCGAAAGTGATATAGAAGACAAAGTGAGCGTTAATTTTCAGGTTTTTGATGACAAGAAAATTAATATTATATCAGGAGGTTGCCTTCTTTCTGAGGGGGAGTTAATTGATATAAAGAAAGGAAGTCGTCATATTGTCGATTATGACTTTAGACTTCCATTACAATATAACCATTACTCAATCCAAGCTACAATTACGTCAACACTAGTGGAAAATGTGTCCTATAATTTTATAGATGCAATACCTAATGCCTACTTGTTTAAAGTTAAAGTTAGACCGGAAATAACATTATGGTCCAAAGTTCATGTGTTTCCTAAGTTAACAGTGAAAGAGATTTAGAAAAAATCAGAGGCTACTGTAATTCTAGAGTGATATATAATGGTTGATATATAAATGAGTGCAATTAACAATAACACAAAGTATTTCTGTATAGGGTTCAATAAAACAGGTACAACTTCATTAGAAAATGCATTTCGATTATTTGGTTTTACTTTAGGGGACCAAGCAACAGCGGAAATGCTAATATTTGATTGGAATAATAATCAATTTGAAAAAATACTCAGATTTTGTGAAATGGCTGACGCTTTTCAAGATATTCCTTTTTCTCTACCTGGAACATATATAAAAATCTTTGAACAATACCCAAATGCCAAGTTTATTTTGACGTTGAGAGATTCTTCAGAGCAGTGGTATGAGTCTCTTACTCGGTTTCATTCCAAAGTCTTTTCAACTGATAAGAATAGCTTACCCTCTAAACATGATCTAGATAACTCTATGTATCGCTATAAAGGGTATAGTTTGGATGCAATGAAAGTTATGTATGGTTATCCAAACGTACCGCTTTATGATAAGAAGCATTACATGGATTTATACGAAAAGCACGAGAAGGACGTAAAAGAATTCTTTAAAGATAAGCCAGAAAATTTATTGGTTTTAAATGTTGCGGAGACAAACTCTTATCAAAAGCTTGCGGATTTTGTAGGGGTTCGTGTTGAGAGCGATGGCTCTTTTCCTTGGGAGAATAAGACATGAAAATTAAAGTAACACAGCCCTCATTTCCGCCTCTTAGTGAATTTAACCAAATGCTAGAGGATATCTGGGATAGGAAATGGCTTACTAATGGGGGGCATTATCACCAAGAACTAGAAAGAGCTTTAGCCAACCATCTTGGAGTTAAGTACGTTTCTTTATTTTGTAATGGTACTATTGCTTTATTGACTGGTCTCAAAGCTTTAGGGATAACTGGAGAAGTTATCACCACTCCTTTTACGTTTGTAGCAACTTCTCATGCAATTGAATGGAATGGTTGTACCCCTGTGTTTTGTGATATAGATCCCGATAGCTATAATTTGGATCCCTCTAAGATAGAGAGCTTAATCTCTGAAAAAACGCAAGCTATAATGCCAGTTCATGTTTATGGAACCCCATGTGATGTAAAAGCTCTAAAATCTATTGCTGATAAATATGATTTGAAAGTTTTCTATGATGCAGCTCATTCCTTTGGTGTTGAAGTTGACGGTGAGTCTATTTTAAATTTCGGTGACTTATCAATGATGAGTTTTCATGCAACAAAGGTATTCAATACGATTGAAGGTGGAGCTCTAATAACAAACTGTCCTGATATGAAGAAAAAGATCGATTTCTTGAAAAACTTTGGCTTTGCTGGAGAAGAATCGGTGGTTGATATTGGGATTAATGGCAAAATGAATGAAGTACAGGCTGCTTTTGGCTTAGCTCAGTTAAAGTATGTTGAGGAGCAAATCACTCATTGCAAGAGCATTTCTGATTTGTACCGTGAAAAGCTATCTGACGTGCCTGGTATCGAAGTTCTGAAGGAATCTGATAACGTAAAATATAATTACTCATACTTTCCAATAGTAGTTAATGAACGTGAATTTGGTATTGATCGTGATATGCTTTATGAAATATTAAAAGATAACAATATTTTATCTAGAAAATACTTTTATCCGCTAGTATCTGATTTTGATGTTTATAAAAACAATCGAGAAATTTTTAGACAAGGTAGTCTTAGCGTTGCAAAAAAAATAAGTGCTAGAGTTTTATGCCTCCCAATATACTCTGACCTTAATATAGATGATGCAAGTAACGTAATTGATGTGATTAGGGCCTCACGATGAAAGTAGCAATAATGCAACCCTACTTTTTCCCATACTTCGGTTATTTTGAGCTAATTAAGTCAGTCGACAAATTTATAATTTATGATGATGTCAACTATATAAAAAAAGGATGGGTAAATAGGAATCGGATATTAATATCCGGAGAGCCAAAAATGTTTACAATGCCTCTGGTTAATGCTAGCCAGAATAGGCGTATAAATGAAATATTGCTATCTCCCCAAATCTCATTATGGAAGAGCAAATTTCTTAAAACAATTGAGTTAAATTATAAAAGAGCCCCTCATTTTGAAGAAACTTACGCTTTGGTAAGTAAAATCATTGGTTATAAATCAGAGAGCTTATCTGACTTTATAACCAATAGCATAGTTAATATTTCTAAACACTTAGATATTAATTCAGAGTTCGTTATAAGCTCGTCTCGCTACAATAACTCCCAGTTAAAAGGGCAAGATAGAATAATCGACATATGCCAAAAGGAATGTGCTAGTGTATATATAAATGCACTCGGTGGGAGGGACCTCTATGCTGGAGGTGCATTCTTAAATAACAATATTGAACTAAGATTTATGGAGAACAAATCTTTGGTCTATGACCAGTTTTCTAATGAGTTTGTCAGTAATCTTTCGATCATAGACGTTCTTATGTTCAATGGGAAGACGTATCTATAATAACTGTTTTTCATGGAGTTATAATGAATAATCCTCCTTTAGTAATCGTATGGATGTGTACTTATAACCATATAGATTATATTGAACAAGCTGTTGAATCAGTCATGAGTCAAAAGACAACATTTACATTTAAATTGATTCTTTTAGATGATTGTTCGATTGATGGTACGAGAGATAAGTGTTTTGATCTTCGACGTAGGTATGGCTCTAAATTGGAGTTGATTCTTCCTGAAAAAAATACAGGGGGAAAATCTGTTATTGATGATCTTTATCCTAGATGCCTTAATAGTGGTGCTAAATATATTGCTCTTTGTGAAGGCGATGATTATTGGACTGATGAAAATAAGCTACAAAAACAGTTTGAAATGTTGGAAAAACTACCTGATCACGCCGGTTGTTCACACAATACTAAAGTTATTAAAAACCAAAGCAAAAGCGACAACGAATATATTGTTAATCAAAGTATAAAAAATACTTTTACGATTGACGATTTTACAAAGGGACTAGCATATTTTCATACATCGTCGATGTTATATCGAATAAATATGATGAAAAAAATAGATTTTGACTTCTTTAGGGAAAATCCTGGCGACTGGCTCTTATTAACATTGATGTCGGAACTTGGTCCGATTCACTATATTGATGAATCTATGTCATCGTATAGGATTCACAAAAATGGCGAGTGGAGTCGTTTAAGTAAGCTATTTCAATTAAAGAAAAACTTAGAATCGATCGTTAGATATAATCGTGGCTTTAGACAAAGATATGAACAAAACTATATGCCGTTATACATTAGATCTTCCTTATGTGAATACAAGAATTATAAGCAAGAAATTATTGAAAATTTGAATGTTTTTGAATACAACGAGCTTTTAAAGTTAGTTGAGTATTTCTATGAACATAATCAATCTAGTGAGAAAAGGATTAATGAAAATTCTGAAGTAATACAGAGTTTGCAGTTGTCAATCGGCTATCAGCAAGATGAAATAGACCTTTTAAAAAGCAAAATAAAAGGTAAGGAAGATTTCATTGAGGTCATGCAAAAAAAATTAGAAGTGAAAAATTATGAAATTAGAGCTATAAATGACCAAGTTATTGAAATGAAAGCTATAAACAATCAATTACTTGAACGTCTAGATAGACCTACTTTTTTAAATAAACTATCAAGGCTTTTTATAAATATATATAAACGTTGCCTTGCTATTTTTTCCTGATCTTTTAAGTCAAATTTAATACCTTAGCGATTGAAAACAGTTTTTGCTAAGATTTAATCATAGGGCTAGTTATGAAAAATCAACATCTTACGATAATGAAACATTACGAAAAATGTTTAGATTTATATGGTGACACTCATTTAGGTGTCGATTGGCCAAATAAAGAAGATGCGAGGTTACGATATGCAATTATGAAAGATTTAATTGTACAAGAAGATCTTAACTCGCGTATTTCCTTGTTAGACTTTGGCTGTGGGGCTTCTCATTTTTTTGAATACTTGAAAGATGTAGAGCTTAATAATGTAGATTATTCAGGCCTTGATATATCAAGGAAGTTTGTGACCTTGTCTAAGGAGAAATTTCCAGGCAACAGCTACTATTGTGTTGATATATTAAATAACGATACCGAATTACCACAGTTTGACTACGCTATTCTAAATGGAGTATTTACTGAAAAATGTGACCTCTCATTCGAAGAAATGTTATCCTTTTTCAAAGCTGTACTTACTCGTGTTTTTGCAAAGGTAAATATAGGTATGGCGTTCAATGTAATGTCAAAAAATGTAGATTGGGAGAGGGATGATTTATTTCACCTTTCTCTGGACTTGCTCACAGAGTTCTTGTCAAAAAATGTCTCAAGGAAATATATCATACGGAATGACTATGGTTTATATGAATATACAGTTTACGTCTATAAGTAGGGACTAGTGATGAAGCCAATTGTTGTATTTGGGGTTGAAGACTTTGCCGAACTTGCGTATTACTATTTGACTACGGATTCACCTTACAAAGTAGTTGCTTTTACAGTCCATGAAAAATACATGAAATGTAAAAGATATAATAATCTTCCTGTTATACCTTTTGAAGAGTTGGAAAAAAAATACCCTCCAGAACAATATGATTTGTTTGCGCCAATGATGGCAAAGAGAATGAATACTCTAAGAGAAAAAGTATACTTAGAAGGTAAAGAAAAAGGGTATGACTTCATTTCGTATGTCAGTTCAAAAGCTACAGTTTTTAACAATGTAATTGGAGAGAATTGTTTTATATTGGAAAATAATACTATTCAACCATTTTCTGTAATTGGGAATAATGTAGTGTTGTGGAGTGGGAACCATATTGGGCACCATGGTATAGTTAAAGACCATGTTTTTTTTACTTCACATGTCGTAATGTCAGGGCACTGTGTAATTGGCGAGAATTGCTTTCTAGGTGTTAATTCGACTATAAGAGATGGTTCCAATCTAGCCAAAGGCACACTCTTATCAATGTCTTCGTGTCTAACTTTAAAAGAAACAGAAGAGTGGGGAGTGTATATCGGTCATCCCGCAAAGAAAAAAGGGACTCGTTTTAGCTATGACGTATTTTAATCATTATAAATGGGAAAAGGTGGGGCTGATATATAAACCCAACAACACTATACCTTGGAGTGTTACTCATGCCCAAGCTCCAGTTGCTGATTATATTGAAGATAAGAATATTATACGTGTATACTTTTCCACTAGAAATATTGATGGTTTAAGTCTACCAACATTTGTCGATCTTAATGCAGATAACCCTTTAGAAATTATTCATATTAATGAAAGCCCTCTACTTGACCTTGGAAGCTTAGGTACATTTGATGATAGAGGTGTAATGCCATCATGGGTTGTTAATCGAGGTGATGAACGATGGTTATATTATATCGGGTGGAATGTAAGGGATAATATTTCCTATCACAACAGTGTAGGTTTAGCAATCGCTTCTTCTTCCGATGATAAATTTGTTAGGTTCTCCGAAGGGCCGTTGTGGGATAGAGATTGGAAAGAACCTTATTTTTCGGCGTCTACTTGCGTTTTATTTGATGATGGTGTTTGGAAAAATTGGTACTTATCCTGTACTGGTTGGAAGGTTGTCAATGGTAAATCGGAACCACGTTACCATATCAAATATGCTGAGTCTGAAGATGGGATCAATTGGGTCAGAGAAGGAAAAGTCGCTATAGACTATAAAAATGAGGAAGAGGCAGGTATCGTAAAAGCTTCTGTAGTCAAAGAAAACGGAAGATATCGAATGTGGTTTTCATACCGTAATTTCACAAACTATAGAACTGATCCAAAAGCTAGCTATCGTATTGGATATGCCGAGTCGAAGGATGGCATTGTTTGGAATCGAAATGACGACCTTGCAGGAATTGATATTAGCGCTTCGGGCTGGGATTCTGAAATGATAGCATATCCCCATGTAATAAAAGTAAAAGAGAGTTATCTTATGTTTTATAACGGTAATGGTTTTGGCCGATCAGGCTTTGGGTATGCTCGTTTGTTGAAATGATAATTATCGTTCGATATTGAATTGAAATTTTTGTTTTATTAGTTTGTAAAATTACAAATGGATTTTAAATGTTATTGAGAAGTCTATATTATTTGTTCCCTAGGTTTATTCGTCACCAATATATTGACAGTATTATATTCTACCGCCATGTTTTTTTTAGGCTAATAAGTTTATTTAAATCTAAGGAAAATAAACCCGAAGAAAATCGTTTCGATGTAAGACTAGTCGGGGATTTAGAGTTATTGGGGGGGGGATGTGAAATTATCCAACATGTATCTGAACGCTATGCAAGTGTACAAGGTCCACTCTTGTATGTAGATAATCAGGAATGTAAACGTTCATCGCTTGAAGGTAGATTACCTGATACTAAAGTTGTGCGTTTAAGCGGAGTTCAGGTTATTGGTTCTACAGATGCTGTAATTTCCGGAATAAATATGTACCATCATGAATTAAGCCTAATGGAAAATATTCATGATTTAAAGCGGCCAGATATTTTCTTGAAATATGAAGAACTGGAAGGTTTTGATTTTCAGATTTCGTTTATTCGTGAAAAGTTAACTCTAGATGGATTAGTGGTAAGTTTATTAAAAGAACATTCGACTAATTATTATCACTGGGTTACAGAAGTTATACCAAAGCTAGCTAATATGATGGAGTATATTGAATCTAAAGATGAAAAAATAACCATTTTAGTTGAAGAGGGAACCCCTCAACAAAGTCTTTCCCTTATCGAACTTCTCTTGTCTGAGTTAAAAAATACTGAATATCATCTCTGTCACGTAAAAAAGGGTCAGTTAGTTTATTGCGAAAGTTTAATCTATTGTACTCCTTTATGGACTTCTCTTGATAATACTCGGTCTTTGCCTAATCCGAAAAAGGAATTTTTTGTTTCTTCTGATTGTTTGAAAAAAGTTAAAGATAAATTGTCAAAAAACACACTATCGAACAATTATATTTTGAAAAATAAAAAAATATACTTACAAAGAGAAAACACCAAGCTAAGGAAGCTCAGTAATGTTCTAGATTTAGAGAGGTTACTGTATAGGAAAGGATTCGACTTTGTTGATCCTGGCTCTCTTGATTTTTTTGAGCAGTATAATTTATTTTCGCAAGCTGAAGTTATAGTTGGTGCTTCTGGTGCTGCCTTTACCAATTTATTATTCATGAAACCAGGTAGTACAGCTATATCACTATACCCATCGGCACAAAGCACTAACTATTATGTATTTCAGCCCTTAGCTGATGTTTCAAATGTTCATTTGATTCACTTCCTTACTACTCCTGACGATAACTCAAACTCTGTTCACGGTGATGCGAACGTAGATGTCAAAGAACTAGAAAAACTATTGGAAAAACTTGATGATTAAAACATTTAAATTCAATGTGCTTGGTGACGATAGAGGATCATTAGTTTCTCTCGAAGAATTGGGTAACATTCCCTTTGAAATTAAGCGTGTTTACTATATTTTTGATACAAAGAGCCAAATATCTAGAGGCTTTCATGCTCACAAAAAATTAGAGCAAATGGCGATTTGTGTGAAAGGTAGCTGTAGAATTGTCTTAGATGATGGTCAGTCGAGAGAGAGCGTTGTACTCGATAGTCCAGAACAAGGGTTGTATATTGATAATAACAAATGGCGAGAAATGCACGATTTTTCAAAGGATTGTGTTTTGTTGGTACTCGCGAGTAATATTTACGATGAGTCAGATTATATTCGTGATTATGAAGAATTTTTAAGGTTGGTAAACTAATGACTATACATAAAAGTGCGATCGTATCGAAAAAAGCAACGATTGGTAAAAATGTAACTATCGGAGCCTTTAGTATAATTCATGACAATGTAGATATTGGAGACAATACGGTTGTCGAAAGTAACTGTGAACTAGGTGTAGAAACTTCTTTATCAGGTAATAGAAAGTTAGTTGTTGGTAAAAATTCACATATTCGCTCATACAGTATGTTTTATGAGGGTTCGACTTTTGATGAAGGTTTAGTTACGGGTCATCGAGTTTCTGTTCGAGAGAAAACCGTCGCTGGTAAAAACTTTCAAATTGGAACCCTATCAGATATACAAGGGGATTGTGAATTTGGTGATTATGTGAGGCTTCACAGTAATGTTCATGTAGGAAAACTTTCAAAAGTCGGAGATTACGTCTGGCTATTTCCCTATGTTGTCCTTACGAATGACCCGCATCCGCCAAGTAACGTAATGCAAGGCGTTGTTATTGAAGACTATGCTGTGATAGCTACAATGTCCGTAATATTACCGGGAGTCACGATCGCTAAAGGTTGTTTAGTTGGAGCAAGTTCAACAGTAGCTAAAAGCACTCAAGAAGATATGCTTTATTCTGGTAATCCAGCGAAATTAATCGGCCCTGCCGCAAGAATACGCTTGAAAGATGGTAGCCGCAAGCCAGCTTACCCTTGGGTTAATCACTTCCATAGAGGCTATCCAGATGATGTCGTACAGCAATGGGTAAAGGAGAGTAACTAAATGTATGATATTCACGATATTGAAGTTGGGATGTCCGCATCATACTCTCAAACTATTTCTGAAGCTGATGTAAAGCAATTTGCTGGCTTCTCTGGAGATAGAAACCCCGTTCATCTTGATGAAGTTTATGCTGAAAACTCTCGTTTTAAGAAAAGAATCGCTCATGGCATGATTAGCTCTAGTTTTTTTTCCGCGCTGTTTGGAACTAAGCTGCCAGGTGAAGGCTGTGTCTATGTATCTCAATCCTTGAAGTTTAGGAAGCCCGTTTACATTGATGATACGGTTGTTGCTACTGTAGTTGTAAGCGAAATTGATATAAATAAACGTCGCGTTTATTTTGATACGTATTGTAAAGTGGGCAAGCAAAAAGTTATAACCGGCCAAGCAGAAATATACATTCCAGAGTAATTATGATGATTCCATTTTTAGACTTAAAAAAAATTAACGAAAGATACAAAGACGAAATTAAGGCTTCCTTTGACAAGGTTATTGACTCTGGTTGGTATATCATGGGAAATGAGCTCGAGCAGTTTGAAAGAGAGTTTTCAACTTATTGCCAAACGAAGTTTTGTATTGGTGTCGGCAATGGGCTAGATGCTCTAACGCTTACTTTGAAAGCATGGAAAATTATGGGGTTAATCGATGATGGTGATGAAGTTATTGTCCCTTCTAACACTTTTATTGCATCGGTGCTTGCTATTTCGGAGTGTAATTTGACTCCTGTATTAGTTGACGCAGACCCAAATAACTTTAACATCGATGTTTCCAAAATCGCTCAAAAAATCACATCAAAGACCAAAGTCATACTTCCGGTACATCTGTACGGTCAATTAGCTCCAATGAAAGAAATTTGTAAGCTAGCTGAAGATTATGACTTGTTGGTGCTAGAAGATTGCGCACAAGCACATGGAGCTATGATTGATGGGAAAAAAGCGGGATCTTGGGGTCATGCTGGTGCCTTCAGTTTCTATCCAGGGAAAAACTTAGGGGCTCTAGGTGATGCCGGTGCAATTACAACAAGTGACGAGAAGCTAAAGGAAATAGTTTCTGCATTAAGAAGCTATGGCTCTCACATAAAATATGAGCACATTTACAAAGGTGTGAACAGTAGGTTGGATGAAATACAAGCGGCTATTTTAAGAGTTAAGCTTAAGTACATTGATGAAGATATTAAAGATCGTCAAAGGGTTGCACGTTATTACATTGACAATATTAATAATGATTTAGTAAAACTCCCTGAATGGGAATATGAAGAAAGCCATGTTTTTCATTTGTTTGTTATTAAGACATCGGAACGAGAAAAGTTGAGTGAATACTTGTTAGAAAATGGTGTTCAAACTCAAAAACACTATCCTAAATTTGTCAATGAACAGGTAGCGTACGCCGAAATAGATCATGAAAATGAAGTTAGAGCTATTTGTGATGATATTTTAAGTCTACCGATAAGCCCTATTTTGACTGAATCAGAGCAAAAGCATGTAGTGAACCTGATCAATAACTGGTCTAATTAATTATGAACGAATCGAGTCTTCCTCTAATTTCAATATGCATGGTTACTTATAATCATGAAAATTATATTTCAGATTCTATTGAAAGTTGTTTATCTCAAACTTATAAAAACTTTGAGCTAATTATTGTTGATAATAACTCTACAGATGGTACTGTTGAAATAGTAAGAAATTATGAATCTGAAAGCAATAAAATTAAATTAATTGCTCTGGATAATAATACCTTCCCTTCACATGCATCTAACTTGGCAATTAGATCTGCAAAGGGGGTTTATATTACTTTACTTTCAGGTGATGACCTTTATTACAATAACAAACTAGCAATGCAATTGAAGTTGATGCTTGAGAGTGGGGCTCGTTTTTCTTTCACTTGGGTCGACACAATTGATGATGAAAAAAATATATGTGGTCACGAATTATCTAAAATATTTAATAAGGATTTTAATAGTTTAGAGATAAAAAAACATTTCATTGATTGTGGAAATATGTTGTGTGCGACTTCAGCGATGTTACATAGAGGCATCTTTGAGGAGTATGGTTATTTCGATGAAAGGTTACTTCAACTTCAAGACTATGACATGTGGTTAAGGTTATCTTCTACTGAAGATATTACATTACTTAACCATAAATTGTCTGCGTATCGGGTGAGAGGAGACGGTGAGAATTTGAGTTTGGCTATCAACGACTCAAAGTTTTTCCGAAGTGAGTATGAACAGTTTCGCGTTGAACGTCGATTTTTAGATTTTGACCTAGAAGTATTGTCATCTGTCGTATGTTCTAAGTGTTCTGACTCCTCTAAATATCATAAATTACATGATTATCTAATTAGCATCGGTAAATTTGCATCGGCTAAGGCAATACTCGATGAGTTCTATACTCGTATTGGCGCTAATATTAATTTCCCTTCTGATAACTACAGTAAATTTTTTGACTTATACTCAAGATCTGACTTCTTCAGAAGCAAAGTTTTAGATGAAGTCAGTATTTTGACAGGTAAAAATAGCTCGTTAAATCATAAGGTTGAATTGTTAGAAGAGCAAGTCAATGCTCTTGATAGCACGGTTAACCGTTTAAGTGCTATTGAAAACTCTACTACTTGGAGAGCTGTACAGCCAATTATAAGTGTATTAATTAAACTGAAGAGAGCAAAGAGTCTCGTTCTTTATCTACCACGCATTATCCGTCAGAAAGGTCTTAGAAATACCCTAAAATATGCTTTTCAAGTCTTTAAGTCAGGCGGGCTACGCACCCTCGTACATACAGCTTTAAATAATTCAGCGAGAGGACATGTCCATAGTTTGACTGAGAGAGACTTTATCAACAAGCCTTCAGTATTAGCTCATGAAGTTTGTCTAAACTCCGTGACAATCATAGCTGAGTTAAGTATACAACAGTGTACTAAATACAGAGTTACACAGAAAAAGGAAATGCTGGAGCTACTAGGTTTTAAGTGCGAAGTGGTTTCTTGGACTGATTACTATCAGTCGAGAACGAGTATATCCCATTCGTCAGTAGTTATTTTTTATCGGGTTCCGAGCACTGATACTGTATTGGCTTTGATTGAAGAGTGTAAACGCCTCAATGTAAAAACTTTTTGGGAAGTCGATGACCTTATCTTTAACGAAGCTATACTAGCAGAAAGTAAAACTGTTAGTGATCTCTCGAGTGAAGTTAGAACTCAAGTTTTGGAAGGCGCTAATTCTTATAAGCAAGCACTTCTTGCGTGTGATATGGCAATTGCTTCGACCTCTGGTTTAGCTGAGTCTATGAATGCTGAAGGAGTTGAAAATGTTTTCATACTTGAAAATTGCTTAGATTCAGAAACTCTTCAGCTAGCTAATGAGATATTAAAGAGTTCGGAAAAGAAACAGAAAATAGATAATAAGATTAGGATAGTATATGGGTCAGGCACATCAACTCATAATATTGATTTCGAAGAAGCCGCTTCGTCTATTGCGAAAGTACTGAGAGAAAACTCTCAGGTAATTTTTAGAATCATAGGTTTACTGGAGCTACCATCCAGCTTTGATGGCCTTGATGCTCAAGTAGAACGCTTTGAACTTTGTAGCTACTCTGAGTATTTACGCTTGCTATCTGAGTGCGATATCAGTATTGCACCCTTAGAGAAATATATATTTAATGAAGCTAAAAGTAATATTAAATATATCGAAGCATCTATAGTAAAACTTCCTTCAGTATCGTCTCCTTTGAGTGCCTTTATCGATGTCATCGACGATGGGGTAAATGGTTATATAGCTAGTGATCAGGTTGAGTGGTTTGACAAGCTGACAAAGCTTGTTTGTTGTGAGCAAACGCGACAAGACATGGCGATTAATGCAAATACTACAGTCTTGGCCCGCTATAATACAGAATCGATAGCAAACACTCAGTTAATGCCAATTGTAAGAGACTATAGTTGTATTAAGACCAAACCAAGAATAGTTGTATTCAACGTTTTTTATTCTCCAAGGTCTTTTGGTGGTGCTACGATTGTCACAGAGCAAATAAATAAGCTTTTACAAAAACATAAAGGCTATGAAGTGTATGTGGTTACTACTCTTCCTGTTGATGATGCTTTACGAGCTTACGAGCCTGTTCGTTATGAGGTAGAAGGTGTAACTGTATTCGGTGTACCTGTACCAAATGAGGATATGGAACTTTACAATAACAAATCAATTGTAAAGCCAGTAGCAAAAATATTAGAGGTGGTTAAGCCTGATCTGGCTCATGCACATTGCTTGCAAGGACTGGGAATCGGTGCTCTTCAAAGTTGCATTGATAAAAATATAAACTATATTGTTACTGTTCATGATGCTTGGTGGTTATGTTATAAGCAGTTTATGATCGATTCAAAAGGTGAGTTCTGTGGTCAAGATAAAATTGATTTAAGCAAGTGTAAGAACTGTACAGATAATCAAAAAACGCCTTCACTTCGAGATGCTGAACTCAGGCACTATCTCAAAAATGCATGTGAAGTTTTAGCTCCGAGTAGTTATACTGCAGAGCTTCATGATCTCAATAATATGCACCCTAAGCCTTTAACCGTTGATAGAAATGGTATTCTTATGCCTAAAGCATCAATAGTTAAAAAATTTGACGGTAGTATAACTTTTGGTTATGTCGGCGGAAATACTCCTATTAAAGGCAGCGACTTGGTATTAAAAGCTTTCTCTAATGTTAATAATTCTAAAGCTTTTTTGAAAATAGTTGATAATATGATAAATTTAGGACATAAGTCTTATCCGGATCATGTTGTATCTAGCATAAATAACTGCACTATAGTTCCTGGGTATAACCAAAATAATATTGATGATTTTTTTGAATCTATCGATGTGTTGTTATTCCCCTCAAGATGTAAAGAAAGCTTTGGTCTTACCGTCAGGGAGGCTATTGCTAGAAATGTTTGGGTTATTACTACTGATTCCGGTGGTGTTACAGAGTGTATTATTGAAGGAGAAAATGGGAATGTTATTCCATTTTCTTCTGATTCAAAGAAGTTAGAGAATGCAATAAATAATGTTATCACCCATTATGAGAAGCTGAAGCTTGGAGATGATGTTGACTTGCCTAAAGATTCAATCGCATATTTTAGTGATCAAGTAGATAATCTTGATGGAATATACAAATCATACCTTTAATAATAAATGATCTGGTTGGGTTGAATTATATAATTTTTAACCCACTCCTTAATTGAGAAATTGTCGTCATTTTATTTTTCGGTTGTTATTAGTTGTGGTTATAATCAGTGTTTAAAATTAAATGATGATAAATTTATGCTTGAAAACAAAAAAGAAGTTTCTGCGATAATTATTACGTTCAATCCCGTCCAAGAAGAACTTAAGTTATTAGTCGACAAATTGAAGCTACAAGTTTCGAAAATTTATATAATTGATAATAATTCCTCTGTGCCAATAGATATAGATGACTCTGAACAAGTCGAAGTGACATTTTTATCGGACAACATGGGGATTGCATATGCTCAAAATATTGGTATTAACAAGGCATTAAATGAGGGTTTTATTGACTTTATTTTGTTTGATCAAGACAGTGTTCCATCTGAATCAATGGTAAAAGAGTTGTTTATAGCTCGACAAGCAGCTCAATTTGAAGGTCAAAGAGTTGCAGCCGTTGGTCCTGTTCATATAGATCAAGATACATTTTCTGAATGTTTGTTTATTCGTACATCTAGGTATAGTGTCAATAGGTTCTTGTCGAGTGATAGAAGTGAAAATACCTTTTCTCCATGTGACTTTCTGATAGCTTCTGGTTGCCTTATTTCAAAGGCTACGCTTGATGATATTGGTTATATGGAAGAGGGGCTATTCATTGATTGTGTTGATATTGAATGGGGATTTAGAGCGAAGAGTAAAAATTATGTTTGTATCGCTGCATTTAATGCGAAAATGTATCATAAGGTTGGCGGTGCTCCGTTGAAAGTTTTAGGTCAAAGCCTTACAACTCATTCCCCAGTACGTCATTATTACTATTATCGTAATTTTTGCCGTTTGCTACAAAGGGCATACATACCATTGAGTTGGAAAGTTTATACTCTTATAAGATCAAGCTTACAAGCACTTATTTTTTGTGTATTTCTCAAACCTAGGTTTATGCAATTTAGATGTATTATAAAAGGGGTTTTTCACGGTCTAACCAATCGAAGTGGCAAGTATGAGTAAAAAGATCGTTTACGTAATAAATGTTGATTGGTACTTTCGTCTTCACTGGTTAGAGCGAGCAGAGTACTTCCAATCTTTAGGTTTTGATATTCATATTGTTAGTAGCTTTTCAAATGATGCGATTAAAAATGAATTGGAATCTAAAGGTTTTATTTGTCATCAGTTATCTGTAAAAAGAAAAAGTGTTAACCTTCTTCGAGAGATCGGTAGTATTTTCCGCCTTAAGAGAATATTAGATGAAATTGAACCTGAATTGATACATTGTGTGACAATTAAGCCTAATATATATGCAGGCTTGCTAAATAGATTGTTTTTTAATAAACCGATAATCTATAGTGTAACTGGGTTAGGCGCAGTTTTTAGTTCTAATTCAATTAAATTCAATCTCTTAAGACGTATCATTACTACGCTCTATAAGTCGATCTCTTCTTCTAAATCACGTTTCATTTTTGAAAACAACGAAGATTATCAACTATTTGATGAAATTGGTGTTTTAAAGTACGAAAATGGTCGAGTTGTCAAAGGTGCCGGAATTGATCTAGCTCGCTTTTCTCCTTCAATGTCACCTCTAAATAAGAGTGTTTTGTTCGGTGCTAGACTTTTGAACGAAAAAGGGTTGGCCTGTTTAGTCGAAGCAAAGCAGATTTTAGAAAGCCAAGGTGTTGAATTCACGCTTAATGTTGCGGGGATTATTGATAGCGACGTTTCTTCTGCTATTCCTCTTAGTCAAGTAGAGGCTTGGGCAAGCTCTGGTGATATTAATTGGCTAGGTAACGTGCAAAATATGCCTAAGCTAATAAAAGAAAACGATATAGTGTGTTTGCCTACTACATATGGTGAAGGTGTCCCTCGAATCTTAATCGAGGCAGCTTCTTGCCAAAGAGCGATAATCACAACTGATGTTGTTGGTTGTCGTGAAATCGTATCTCATAATGTTAACGGTTTACTGGCGCAACCAGGAGATGCAATTTCACTTGCTAACTGTTTACGCGCGTTGCTTGAGAATGATGAAAAAACTCTTGAATTTGGCGTTAGGGGGCGTCAAAAAGTTGAAACAGAGTTTTCTCAAGAAATGGTATTTGAAAAAACTCTAAAGGTTTACGATGAGCTTGGTGCTATCCGTTAGCATTGGGTTTATACCCAGTAGGGGCATCTAATAGAATCCTCATAATGCATTCTTCATCAAAGTTATGGCAACACCTATCGAGCTGTTCCAAAAGTGGCTGCATTTCACTCCAACTCAACATCTGCTCTCTGGCTGTCATTATCTTTTGATGGCCACTACCTTCCACATTGTCCCCAATCAAAAGCTCTTCATAAAGCTTTTCTCCTGGGCGTAATCCTGTGAACTTTATAGAAATATCGCCCTCTTGAGGTGATCCTTCTATATTTTCTTGCATACCCATTAGGTGAATCATTCGTTTCGCTAGGTCTAAAATCTTGACTGGCTCGCCCATATCAAGAACGAACACCTGACCATTGTTACCCATGGCCCCTGCTTGGATAACAAGTTGGGCTGCTTCGGGGATCAGCATGAAATAACGAATGATATCAGGGTGAGTTACGGTTACAGGGCCGCCACATTTGATTTGCTTTTTGAATAATGGAACAACCGAGCCCGAAGAGCCTAGAACATTACCAAAACGTACCATTGTGAAATTTGTGGTGTCTTGCTTATCTGCCAACGCTTGAAGAACCAACTCAGCCATGCGCTTGGTTGCCCCCATTACGTTAGTTGGTCTCACTGCTTTATCTGTTGAGATTAGAGTGAAGTTTTTTACCCCTGTTTGGATCGCAGCTTCAGCGCAAGCAAGTGTGCCAAACACATTATTACGAACGCCTTCAACAATATTATCTTCAACTAACGGAACATGTTTATATGCTGCAGCATGGTAAACAGTTTCAACGCCATGCGCTGTCATCAATTTTTCTAAGCGGTTTTGTCTCTGAACGGAGCCAAGAGCTGCAACGATTTGAGTTTCGCTTTTTAAATTTATTTTGGTCGAATTTAGTTCTTGGTCGATTTTATAAAGGTTGTATTCATTTAGCTCAAACAGCACAAGTGTTTTGGGTTTCTGTGACATGATTTGACGACACAGCTCAGAGCCAATAGAGCCTCCGGCGCCAGTAACCATTACATTCTTATTGAAAATGTTTTGTGCTAAAAGTGCCTTGTCAGGGTCCACAGCAGCTCTTCCAAGTAGATCTGCAACGTCTAAGTCTTTTACGTCAGTTGCTGTCGCTTTTCCTGTAGCAATATCTTCTACTGATGGAACGGATTGCACTGCGATTGGCCAATGTGACAATTTTTCAACCAATCTCAAGCGCTCACCTTTATTAATCCCATTAATGGCCAAAAGCAGCTTTACGGGTTGATAAAGTGATTGAAGGTGTTCAAATTCACTTGAGTGGTGGACCTTAAGTCCAAATAATATTTGACCTGACTTTGTAGGGTCGTCATCAAGTAATACGACTGGATTGTATTCATCCCCCTGAATCAGAGCATATGTTAAGTCGCGACCGGTAGCCCCTGCGCCATAAATAAACACATTGGGCTTTTGACGCTTAAACCAATGATAATAAATTGAACGGATAAGTATTCTGGGGCCACCTAGCGTCAGGGTTGCCAAGCCCGCATATATAAATGGGACACTTCTAGGGATGAACGATTGGAAAAAAAATCCACTCATTATTAAAGCTAGGGTCGATATTATAACGCCAAAGAAAATGTTGCCCACGGCTGGTAGCATCATATAACGTAGGACAGCTCGGTACATTCCTAATTTAATGAAGCTATAAATTGTGATTGAAACAGTAATAAAAAGAGTGATTAGTTCCTCTATTTCGACTGAAAAAAAAGCATTTCCAAGCCTTAAGGCAATGGCTAGATAGAGTGAAATCACGATAGCGAAAATATCATAGCCAATACTGATGAAACGCTTGTTCTTGCGTTTGGCATTAAGCAATATATGTATTGGTCTGATCATGGTGTTCCTTAGCGAGCCACTGAGCGTCTTAAGTTTGATGATTATAGTTTTTAGACTGTATTTTAATGTTGTTGAGTGCGGTAAGCTAGTTGTAATTGATTGTTATGTGTCACTCGGTACGTTTACTGTTAATATTGTTTGTTATTTGTTCTACTTTTAGGCTTTTTGCATTATGAGAATTGTAGTCACAGGCAGCACTGGTTTTGTCGGCTCTAGAGTTGTTGAGTTGGCTAGAGAGCGTGACTGGGCAGTCACTCCGGTTGTGCGTAAGCAAATAGGTCCACTAACTAATAGCTTGGTTGTTCCTTCTATTGGCGCATCTACTGATTGGTCGGGTTCATTCGAAGGTGTCGATTGTGTTGTTCACTGTGCAGCTCGTGTTCATCAAATGAATGAGGTCGAGCAAGATGCAGTGATAGCCTATCGAGATATTAATACACTGGGTACATTGAACTTAGCGAAGCAGGCAGCTGATGCGGGCGTTAAGAGATTTGTCTTTGTTAGTTCGATCAAAGTAAACGGTGAGTTTAGCGAGCCCAATTTACCCTTTGGGCCGAATTTAAATAATACTCCTCAAGACCCTTACAGTTTGAGTAAGTATGAAGCTGAAGTTGAGGTGGCTAAGCTCTCAAAAGATACAGGGTTAGAAGTGGTTATTATCAGGCCGCCATTAGTTTATGGACCTGGCGTAAAAGCGAATTTCTTATCTATGATGCGTTTGATTGACAAGGGTATTCCATTACCGTTTGGTGCCATAAAGAACCGTCGAAGCTTGGTGTATCTGGATAATCTATCCAGTTTGATACTGGTGTGCTGTGAACACCCTTTGGCTCCAGGGCATACATTTTTGGCTTCTGATGACCATGATGTATCGACAACTCAATTAATGCGAACAATTGCTCTATCTATGGGAAAAACACCGAGGCTTATACCCGTTCCTATGTCTTGGATAGAGCTGAGTGCTTCAGTGTTAAAAAAACAACAAGTCGCACAAAGAGTATGTGGCAACCTCCAAGTTGATATTTGTTTGACGAAGGAAATTCTGGGGTGGACACCTCCCGTGACCTTTAAGCAAGGAATCAAAAGAACAGTAGAAGCGTACTTGAAGTCGCATTGATGTGTTTTAGATAGCTTGTTACTTTCTTATCCATAAGTTCTTCAGGTGTTTTTGATTAATTAGTAGTACTTATATCGCCCCAGTTTTTAATTCAAATTTAATAGGACTTATATTTTGATTCGTTTATTGGATTTCTTTTTTGCTCTCTTTGGTCTGTTGCTCCTGTGGCCAGTATTTCTCCTTATTTGTATCCTTGGTTACTTTGATACAAGGTCGCCTGTCTTTTTTCAAACGCGTGTAGGTCGTAACAAAAAACCTTTCACCTTGGTTAAATTCCGCACAATGCCTGTCGAAACAAAATCTGTCGCGACTCATTTAGTTGGAGCGAGTTCAGTGACCAAGCTCGGTGGATTCCTGCGTAAAACCAAGCTTGATGAACTGCCTCAGCTATACAACGTGCTTAAAGGTGAAATGAGTTTAGTTGGCCCAAGACCATGTCTGTTTAACCAACAAGAGTTGATTGATGAGAGAGAGTCGAGAGGAGTATTGTCGGTTAGGCCTGGTGTGACGGGATTGGCTCAAATCAATGATATCGACATGTCGACACCGAAAAAATTAGCGGAGTGGGATCAACGCATGATTAACACGTTGAATACTAAGTTTTACTTCCAATACATTATTCAAACAGTATTAGGTAAAGGCTCGGGCGACCGCGTTTAATTTTTCTCTTGCTTTCTTACGTATCTTTGACGTTTTTTAGAATCAGTCTTGTATTGTAAGAGGCTTAGGCAAGGGGCTAAACCTGTAGTGAATGTGGCTGTTTAGAGCGTAGGTTATTGAATGATAAGCACAACTTTAAGTAGCGAAGTCAGTGTTCGTTAGTGAATTTTAGTGTTGACGAGAGCCATGAACTGACACTTGTATTTCCCTGTTTTATGGTGTCACTATACTTAAGCCTATAACGTCACCATGATAGGCTGTTCTCTTTGGTGTTTGTATTCTCATACCTTAATTCGTTTATTTGGAGCATTGGTTTTGCTTGATTGGTTAATTAATCCTGCTGTTCAGGTACTTGGCTTATTCGTTGCAACAATTTGCGGCTTGATACGCTTTCAATCTCAGTCTGATAGAGTGTTTGGTGTATTGTTGTTAGTGCTTTTTACCAGCTCTCTTGTTACGACAGAGCAGGTTATCCAAAGCTTTTCAAATATGGGTTTATTAACTTTGATGCTGTTGGTTATTTGCTCTGTAGCATTAGAGAAAACGAAGCTACTAAGAGTAGTTACCAACTATGTTATTGGACCTAACTATCGTTTCACCTTGCTCAGGTTATTCAGCTTAACCACTTTTTCTTCAGCGATATTGAACAATACTGCGGTCGTTTCCACTATGTTGGCACCGATCCGCAACAACCCGCATCACAAAGCCAGTAAACTACTTATCCCTCTTTCTTATGCTGCCATACTGGGTGGAACCTTAACCTTAGTTGGAACGTCCACTAACTTAATCGTCAATAGTTTGGTTATCGACTCAGGTTTGCCCAGTTTGAGGTTTTTCGACTTTACCGTGGTGGGCTTATGTTTGGTTGTGGGTTGTGGGGTGCTTTTGTTTGCATTAAGCCCATTATTGCCAGAGTACGACAAGAACCAAGTTCAGATCCGTGATTATATTATCGATACTGAAGTCGCTTCAGATTCAGAGCTAATCGGAAAGTCTGTAGAGCAAAATGGTCTTCGACATTTAGAGTCGTTATTTTTGGTCGAAATATTGAGAGAGGGGCGCTTGATATCGCCTGTGACTCCTCAAGAGGTTATTGCACCCAATGATCGCTTGTTGTTTAGTGGTGACGTTAAGAAGATCACGATACTAAGGGAATTCAATGGGCTTTCTTTGTTTGCGAGTAATAGTGGCTTACCCCTTGATAATCTCTCCGAAGTGGTTATTAAACCGGAAAGTAACTTGGTCGGAAAAACACTTAAACATTCAGGCTTTCGTGCTTTGTTTGATGCTGCTGTCGTTGCGATTAAACGCGATGGGGTGGCGTTGTCGGGTAAGCTTGGTGAAGTGACGCTTGAGGCTGGTGACTACTTAGTGCTTGCAGTGGGAAACGATCACTATTCAAGAAATAATATCCGTAAGAATTTTTATTTATTGAGCGAAGTTGAAACGGATCAGTGCTTAAGTGGGTGGAGAGAAAAGCTGACTGTTGTTGGGTTTCTCGGTTCTATCTTGTTGGCGGCGTTAGGTGTTGTGTCTCTTTTTAAAGTGATGTTGATATTATTAGGTGCACTTTTGTTGTCTGGGTGTTTAACGGCTAATGAGGTTCTGCAGCGTTTACCTAAAAATGTTTGGTTAATTATATCCTCCGCCCTGCTCTTGTCTCAGGCTTTAACAAATAGTGGTGCTTTGGGTGGGCTAGAAACAATGGTTCATTCATATGATTATTTGTTTACTCCACTGACGGGCTTGATTGTTGTTTATTTGTTGGCGTGGTTAATGACAGAGTTGGTCACTAACAATGCGGCGGCTGCACTCGTACTTCCTATTGGAATCGAATTGGCTTCGAGTTTATCTGCAAACCCTCAAGCGTATATACTTGCAGTCGCGTTTGGTGCTAGCGCCAGTTTTATTAGCCCATATGGTTACCAAACTAACTTGATGGTGTTTAATGCGGGACAGTATAAGCTGCAAGATTTTGTGAAAGTAGGCGTACCGATGTGCCTGCTTTATGGCTTGATTGTGTTAATCGCAATACCTGCCTTTATTGGATTGTAATTTAAGGACTTCTTTGAAATGAATATTTCTTCAGAGCGTATGACTCATCTAAAGCAATTAGAAGCTGAGTCTATTCATATCATGCGTGAGGTTGCCGCTGAGTTTGATAACCCGGTAATGCTATATTCTGTCGGTAAAGATTCTTCGGTGATGCTCCACCTAGCACAAAAAGCATTTGCGCCAGCGACGCCTCCGTTCCCGTTAATGCACGTAGATACCACGTGGAAGTTTAAAGAAATGATTCAGTTTCGTGACTATATGGCGGAAAAAGTGGGTATGAAGTTGATTGTGCATCAAAACCCTGAAGGGGTAGAGATGGACATCAGCCCATTTGTCCATGGCAGCTCTGTACATACTGATATCATGAAAACCCAAGGCTTGAAGCAAGCTCTGGACAAGCATGGTTTTGATGCTGCATTTGGAGGCGCACGGCGTGATGAAGAAAAATCTCGCGCCAAAGAGCGTGTATATTCTTTCCGCGATGAACATCACCGCTGGGACCCGAAAAACCAACGTCCTGAGCTATGGAATGTGTATAACGGTAAAGTAAATAAAGGCGAGAGCATTCGTGTGTTCCCTTTATCAAACTGGACTGAGCTGGATATCTGGCAATACATCTACCTTGAGAATATTGAAATCCCAGGATTATACCTAGCGGCAAAACGTCCAGTGATTAAGCGTGACGGTATGCTCATAATGAAAGACGATGAGCGGATGGAGCTCAAAGAAGGTGAGGTGATTGAAGAAAAGATGGTTCGTTTCCGCACACTTGGCTGTTACCCGTTGACGGGTGCGGTAGAGTCTGAAGCCGCAACGCTGCCAGAAATTATCCAAGAGATGCTACTCACCACAACGTCTGAACGCCAAGGCCGTGCTATTGATCATGATTCTTCTGGCTCAATGGAGAAGAAGAAACGCGAAGGGTATTTTTAAACTGTTATGACGACTCCATACCAACGTAAAAATAATGACTCGGTGAGTGACGATGTCGTGTGGCATAACTCAACAGTGACCCATCAAGATCGTGTGGCTCAAAAAGGGCAAAATCCAGTCATACTTTGGTTCACAGGTTTAAGTGGTTCTGGTAAATCCACCGTCGCAAATGCCGTTGAAAGTAAACTGCTGCAAATGGGCAAGCACAGTTATCTGCTTGATGGCGATAATGTGCGTCATGGCCTCAATCAAGATTTAGGTTTTTCAGATTCAGACCGCATTGAAAATATCCGCCGCATCGGTGAGGTAGCTAAGCTGTTTGTTGATGCGGGCAATATTGTGTTAACTGCGTTTATCTCACCGTTTATTTCTGATCGCCAACAAGTGCGTGAATTGGTAACTGAAGGTGAATTTCTTGAAGTGTTTGTCGATACCCCGCTAGAGGTGTGTGAAGCACGCGACCCTAAAGGGCTCTACAAGAAAGCACGTGCCGGTGAGATTAAACACTTCACAGGCATCGACTCAGAATACCAAGCACCGGTGAATCCTGAAATCCATCTGCATACTGCAGAGCTATCTATTGAAGCTTGCGCGGATTTTGTCGTAGCTGAACTTGAGAAAAAAGGTTACTTGCAGTTAGGAGGGCAGTATTAATGCATTATGACGTATTTAATGGTGATGCAGATGGAATCATTGCACTACTGCAATTGCGATTCGCTGAGCCAAAAGAGTCCACTTTGACTACCGGTGTGAAGCGCGACATCAAATTGTTAAAACAAGTGGATATCGACAACGCCAGATCAGTGACGGTGCTGGATATATCCATGGAGAAGAATTTACCAGATCTTGCAGCACTGCTACGCAACAACGTCAAAGTTTTCTACTGCGACCATCATCGTAGTGGCGATATCCCAAAATCTGAAAACCTTGACGTATTAATCAATCTTGATGCGGAAATCTGCACCAGTTTATTGATTAACCAACGGCTAGGCGGTAAACACGCTAAGTGGGCTGTGGCTGCGGCATTTGGTGATAACCTATTTTCTTCTGCCCAGAAGTTGGCACAAGAGATTGGCCTGAGCGAATCAGAGATCGAGTTCTTAAAAGAGTTAGGTACTTTGATTAACTATAACGGTTATGGTGCAACGCTGAGCGATTTACACATAGAGCCAGCAGCGCTCTATTTGCAACTCATTGGCTACGTCGATCCGCTATCGCTACTCGATGACGATAACTCGCCGTATCACACACTGAAGAAAGGCTACGAGCTAGACCGTAACCAAGTGTTGAGCATCACGCCAACTTACTCGGATACCCAATGTAAAGTGTTTGAGCTACCGTGTGAAGCTTGGGCAAGGCGCATTAGTGGTGTGTTTGGAAACGAGCTTGCAAATCAAAGCCCTGACTTAGCGCATGCAGTATTAACGCTAAACGCGAGCGAGCAAGATTACACGGTGAGCGTACGTGCACCATTAAACCACCGTGTTGGGGCCGATGATATCTGCTCGTCGTTTGCCACAGGTGGTGGCCGTAAAGCAGCCGCAGGCATTAACGCGTTAACGCTCGATGACAAGCAAAATTTCATCAACACGTTGTCAGCGTATTACGCTCATTAAATGAAATGTAATTGCAGAAGGTACACAGTCACTTTCTGCGATGTGGAGCTAAGGCTCCCATACTCTAGAGTGCAAAGCATTCGAGTAGACAACCCAATTATACAGGGCATTGAAGCCTGAAAAGAAGATTAGGAGAACGATATGTCTCACAGCTCAGAGCTTATCGCAACGGATATCGAAGCATATCTGAAAGTTCATGAAAACAAAGATTTATTGCGCTTCCTCACTTGCGGTAACGTTGATGATGGTAAGTCGACATTGATTGGTCGTCTGCTTTATGATTCAAAGTTGATTTACGAAGACCAAATGGCAGCGATTGAGAAAGACTCTCAGAAATTTAACACCACCGATGGTGATTTTGATCTGGCGCTTTTGGTGGATGGTCTGCAGTCAGAACGAGAGCAAGGTATTACGATTGATGTAGCATACCGCTACTTTTCAACGGATAAGCGCAAGTTCATCATCGCTGATACTCCAGGACACGAGCAGTACACGCGTAATATGGTGACGGGCGCTTCTACTTGTGAGTTAGCGATTGTAATGGTTGATGCTCGTTACGGTATTCAGACACAAACCCGCCGTCACAGCTATATCTGTAGCTTGTTGGGTATTAAGCACATCATTGTCGCTGTCAATAAAATGGACTTGATGGACTATAGTCAAGAGGTGTATCAGAAGATTAAGGCTGATTACCGTGAAATGGCAAAGAACTTCAACATCGATGATATCCGTTTTGTGCCGATTTCAGCCCTGAACGGAGACAACGTGGTGAAATCAAGTGAGGTGATGGATTGGTATCCAGGTGCAACGCTGATGAAGCTGCTTGAAACCGTCAAAATTGACCAAGATAAAGACCTCGAACATATGCGCTTTCCAGTGCAATACGTGAATCGCCCTAATCTAAACTTCCGTGGTTTCTGTGGCACGCTTGCGTCTGGTTTGGTGCAAGTGGGCGATGAAGTGACAGCGCTGCCATCAGGTAAGAGCTCTCGAGTAAAGTCGATTTATACCTTTGATGGTGATCTGGATACCGCACGTCCTGGTCAAGCGATCACGTTAATTCTTGAAGATGAGATTGATGTGTCACGGGGTGATATGCTGGTGCACAACGGTCATGAGCCAAAAGTCACCAATAAGGTCAATGCTCATATCGTATGGATGGGTGAGAACCCAATGCGTACGCATAAAGAGTACATCTTTAAGTTTGCGACCAAATCTTGTGTTGGTAAAGTGACTGGCATCCCTCATAAAATTGATGTCAATACATTAAAACAGCACGCCAAAGAGAGTGAAACGTTAGACCTTAACGAGATTGCTTTGTCTGAGATTGTATTGACGGACAAAATTGCTGTTGATACTTACCAAACACTACCACAAACTGGGTCATTCATTGTGATTGACCGTCATAATAATGTGACAGTAGGTGCGGGTATGGTTGAATCGGTATCGGATGAAAAAGAAGAAGGCCGTGTCTACTCTTCATCAGAAAAAGACTTGAATACCTACGTGCGCAAGCACTTCCCAGAGTGGGGGTGTGCAGAGATCTAACCTCATCAGGCTGCAGTATCGCACAGTACTTGGTCATTATGTTCTTAGGCAAAGGTGCGGAGATAGGGTGTGACGTATCACTTGTGGTGTGATTTCAACCTATTAGTAATCTAGATTCGTGCCTTAATTGCACTGCACCTGTAAGTTATCAGCGATATCATGTCGCTGACTTTATTCATTAAGTGACGCTTTTTTTCATATCCGATCATCCTACCTGCGACGTTTCTTGATCTTCCGCTACAGTTTTGACTGTAAACTGTAGTAAAATTACGCTAATTTGTTTTTATACCGATTTATTTTGAATTGAACGAGGTCAGTCCTATGTCAGCTAAGAAGCCAATGGCTCTAGTGATCCTTGACGGTTACGGTTACCGTGAAGACAACCAAGACAACGCTATCGCGAACGCTAATACACCTGTATTAGACGGTCTTATTGCTAACCAACCTAACACGCTAATCTCGGCTTCTGGCTTAGATGTAGGCCTACCTGATGGCCAAATGGGTAACTCTGAAGTGGGTCACACCAACATCGGTGCGGGTCGTGTGGTATATCAAGATCTTACTCGTATTACTAAGTCAATTTCAGATGGAGAGTTCGGCCAAACTGAAGCGCTAGTGAATGCGGTTGATAAAGCGGTGAAAGCTGATAAAGCAGTGCACATCATGGGCCTTATGTCTCCAGGTGGCGTTCACTCTCATGAAGATCACATCTATGCAGCTGTTGAAATGGCAGCAGAGCGTGGCGCAGAGAAAATTTACCTACACGCATTCCTAGACGGTCGTGATACACCGCCACGTAGCGCAGAAAACACACTTGCACGTTTCCAAGAGCTATTCGCTAAGCTAGGTAAAGGTCGTGTTGCTTCGCTTATTGGTCGTTACTACGCAATGGACCGTGATAACAACTGGGATCGCGTTCAAGAATCTTACGACCTGCTGACTCAAGCAAAAGCAGAGTTCACATTCGACACTGCAGTAGCTGGCCTAGAAGCGGCTTACGCTCGTGACGAAAACGATGAGTTCGTGAAAGCGACTGAAATTAAAGCGGAAGGCGAAGAGTCTGCCGCTATCGTTGATGGCGATGCGGTTATCTTCATGAACTACCGTGCTGACCGTGCTCGTGAAATCACACGTGCATTCGTTCCTGATTTCGATGGTTTTGCTCGTAACGCATTCCCAGCGATCGATTTCGTGATGCTAACTCAATACGCAGCAGATATTCCTCTTCTATGTGCATTCCCACCGGCTTCTCTAGAGAACACCTACGGTGAATGGCTATCGAAAGAAGGCAAAACGCAGCTACGTATCTCTGAAACAGAGAAATACGCGCACGTGACGTTCTTCTTCAACGGCGGCAAAGAAGACGAGTTTGAAGGCGAAGAGCGTCAGCTTGTTGCTTCTCCAAAAGTAGCAACGTACGACCTGCAACCAGAAATGAGCGCGCCAGAGCTAACTGAAAAGCTAGTTGCAGCAATCAAAGGCGGCAAATACGACGCTATCGTGTGTAACTTCCCTAACTGTGACATGGTTGGCCACACTGGCGTTTACGATGCAGCGGTTAAAGCGGTAGAGTCGCTAGACGAATGTCTTGGCAAAGTGGTTGAAGCAATCAAAGAAGCCGATGGCCAACTGCTTATCACCGCTGACCACGGTAACGCGGAAATGATGGTAAACCCAGAAACGGGCGGCATCCACACTGCACACACTAACCTACCAGTGCCACTTATCTACGTAGGTAGTAAAGACGTTGAGTTCAAAGAAGGCGGTAAACTGTCTGATCTTGCACCAACGATGCTTTCTCTGTCTGGTATTGATATCCCAGTTGAAATGTCAGGTGACGTGATCGTTAAGTAGTTACTGTTTTAGATAAATAGTTTTAACTTTCATTGAATACTAGAACGGCTGCGCGTGAGTGTAGCCGTTTTTTTGTATCTGGAGTTTGAGGAATAGATTATCGTTTACTCGTTACCTTCTTATCCCGTCATTCCAGAATTGAGGAACGAAATATCTGGAATCTTATGTTTAGTATAGCTTGTCATACATAAAGAGAGATTCCCTATCACGCTCGTCCCTCGCTGTAGGCAATAACAGAGAGTTATTTGCTAGCTTGAGCTCTCACACGAAGCGCAAACAAATACCCTGAAATACCCCCCATGATGTTCCCTAATGCTAAGCCGATAAACAACCCTTCGACGCCATCAATTTGGCTGCCTATCCAAGCAAACGGCAATGTAAATACGAACAGGCGCATGAAGCTCCATTGAAAGGCTTTGAGTGGTTGATGCATGGCATTCATCGCGCTGAGCAGCATCATTACAATGCCTTGGAATCCATAGCTAAAGGGGACAACTAACAAGTAATGCCACAAGATGCCTCGCACAGACTCTTCTTGAGAAAATAGGGCGGCTAAAGGGATGCTCAATGGCACCATCATTAAGAAAATCAAACCTTGGAACATCACCGCAAAGCGCATGCTTAAGAACAGAGCTTTGAAACTACGCTGTGGATTATCAGCGCCAAAGTTCTGTGCCATGAAAGGCGTGAGGGCAGAAGTTAAAGACATCAACACGATGATCAAAATTGATTCAATACGCTGGGCAGCTCCGTAAGCTGCCACTGCTTCTGTTCCTTGTTTGGCTAACATCATCATGATTATGGCGCCAGCAAGTGGGTTCAGAGCATTAGAAAGAGCAGCGGGTGTGCCGATGGTTAAGATCTGTTTCCAGTCATCGATGATGCTTTTTAGTTTGGGCGGAGCAAGCAGTTTTGCTCGTATGGATAACACATACAGTGAACCACATAACGCACCAAACCAACTGAAGCCACTGGCAATGGCTGCGCCCTGAATCCCTAGCTCTGGGAAAGGACCGTAACCGAAGATCAGCAGCGGGTCGAGAATGCCGTTAATAAGGCCGGCCAGCATCATAATCTTGGCGGGTGTTTTGGTGTCGCCACTGGCTCGTATTGCGCTGTTGCCTGCCATAGGAATAACAAGCAGCGGTATCGCTAAATACCAAACCGACATGTACTCGGATATCAGTGGCAGTAACTCGGGTTCTGCCCCCAATAAGGCAAACATGGGTTCAAGTGTTACAAGCCCCAGAGTTGATGCAAAACCAACAAGAAGCACCGCAAGTAATAAACCGTGACAAGTAAAGCGAGCTGCATTTTGCGCGCAACCTTGGCCAAGTAATCTTCCAATACATGTCGACAAGCCAATGCCTATGCCCATGGTAATGCAGTTTATGGCGAAGGTGACTGGGAAGGTAAAGCTCACCGCTGCGAGTGCTTGTGTGCCGAGCAATGAGATAAAGAAAGTATCGACAAGGTTAAACATCAAGATCGCCACCATGCCGAAGATAGTCGGTATGGTCATGGTGCGTAGAGTCTGTGCTATCGGGGCCGTGAGAAGCCCATGCTTATCTTGCATGTAAAACGCCGTTGGAACTAAAACCGTAGGATAAACAGATGTGGGATACGAGTAAACGAAAAGCAAGGAAAGATGAGGGGTGAGAATCTGCTCTTTCGATCACAATTTTTTCTTTCCCCCCTTGGGTTCTTCCACATCGCCCCAACATACTCTTTAACCCCATGCCAATCGTGGCAACTATCATATTAAATGGAAATTATCAGGAGATACGACCGATGAATATCCGTCCTCTACACGACCGAGTTATCGTTGAGCGCCAAGAAGTTGAATCTAAATCTGCTGGTGGCATCGTTCTAACAGGTTCTGCCGCTGAAAAATCAACGCGCGGTACTATTCTAGCTGTTGGTAAAGGCCGCATTCTAGAAAATGGTTCAGTACAACCATTGGACGTTAAAGTTGGCGATACCGTTATCTTCTCTGAAGGCTACGGCACTAAAACTGAAAAGATCGACGGCAAAGAAGTTCTGATCATGTCTGAAAACGACATCATGGCGATCGTTGAGTAATCCGACCCATCAAACTGAACTGACTGAATAAAGAATTTTAAAGGAAATTAAGATGGCTGCTAAAGACGTTAAATTTGGTAACGACGCACGTATTAAAATGCTAGAAGGTGTAAACGTTCTGGCTGACGCAGTAAAAGTAACGCTAGGTCCTAAAGGCCGTAACGTTGTTCTAGACAAATCATTTGGCGCACCAACGATCACGAAAGATGGTGTTTCAGTTGCACGTGAAATCGAACTTGAAGACAAGTTCCAAAACATGGGCGCACAAATGGTTAAAGAAGTGGCTTCGCAAGCGAATGACGCGGCGGGCGATGGAACAACGACAGCAACAGTATTGGCTCAGTCTATTATTGCTGAAGGCCTAAAAGCCGTTGCTGCTGGCATGAACCCAATGGATCTTAAGCGCGGCATCGACAAAGCGGTTATCGCAGCTGTTGAAGAGCTGAAGAACCTTTCTGTTCCTTGTTCAGACACGAAAGCTATCGCGCAAGTAGGTACTATCTCTGCGAACTCTGATTCGACAGTGGGTAACATCATTGCTGAAGCGATGGAAAAAGTAGGTCGTGATGGCGTTATCACGGTTGAAGAAGGTCAGGCTCTGCAAGACGAGCTAGACGTAGTTGAAGGTATGCAGTTCGACCGCGGTTACCTATCTCCTTACTTCATCAACAACCAAGAAGCCGGTTCTGTTGATCTTGAAAGCCCATTCATTCTTCTAATCGACAAGAAAGTGTCGAACATCCGTGAACTTCTTCCGACTCTAGAAGCAGTTGCTAAGGCATCTCGTCCACTTCTTATCATCGCTGAAGATGTAGAAGGCGAAGCACTAGCAACTCTTGTTGTGAACAACATGCGCGGCATCGTTAAAGTGGCTGCAGTTAAAGCACCTGGTTTCGGCGACCGTCGTAAATCTATGCTGCAAGACATCGCAATCCTAACGGGCGGCACGGTTATCTCTGAAGAGATTGGCCTAGACCTTGAAAAAGTAACGCTAGAAGACCTAGGTCAAGCTAAGCGCATTACTATCACCAAAGAAAACTCAACTATCATTGATGGTGCGGGCGATGAAGTGATGATCAAAGGTCGCGTTTCTCAAATTCGTCAACAAATCGAAGATGCAACGTCTGACTACGATAAAGAAAAACTTCAAGAGCGCGTAGCTAAGCTAGCTGGCGGTGTTGCAGTAATCAAAGTAGGCGCTGCAACTGAAGTTGAGATGAAAGAGAAGAAAGACCGCGTAGAAGATGCACTTCACGCAACTCGCGCTGCTGTTGAAGAAGGTGTGGTTGCTGGTGGTGGTGTTGCACTTATCCGCGCTGCATCTAAAGTTGCTGGCCTTGAAGGCGACAACGAAGAGCAAAACGTAGGTATCCGTGTTGCACTACGTGCAATGGAAGCGCCTATTCGTCAAATCACTAAGAACGCAGGTGATGAAGAGTCTGTTGTTGCTAACAATGTTCGTGCTGGCGAAGGTAACTACGGTTACAACGCGGCTACTGGCGAATACGGCGACATGATTACAATGGGTATCCTAGATCCAACTAAGGTAACTCGTTCTGCACTTCAGTTCGCAGCATCCGTTGCTGGTCTTATGATCACAACAGAAGCGATGATCACTGATAAGCCACAAGATTCTGGCCCTGCAATGCCTGATATGGGTGGCATGGGCGGTATGGGGGGCATGGGCGGCATGATGTAATCATCCCCCTTTCTCGTAACAGAGAAAGTCATACATAAGCTTTAGAAAACGGAGACTTCGGTCTCCGTTTTTTTATGCTTTGAAATCGTCACTCCCGACAGCGAGGCACGAGCGTGATAGGGAATCTTTATCGTCTACTTATAGAAACCTGACTGCCGATGGTTACTCTTGCCTCTCATGATATCCTCCGCTCAATATTGCTCTTTATGATTTTGGGTCTTATATTCAATGGTACAGTTATGACATTGATTTAACATGGATAGCTGTTGAGTGAAGGACAATAAATACTTGATTGAATATAGATTAATCAAGTCAACAATAAGTCAGTGGAGACTCCCCAATGAAAAAATTACTTTCAGTACTTGCTGTATCTGCAGCGGTAATGGCACCGGCAGCATTTGCTTCTTCGCCTGTTATGTTTTCAACGATCAATGGTTTCAACGCTCCGGATTCAGATGCGGTTGGCGGTGTACGTCTGGCTCTGCTTCACGGGCAAGTCAATGACCTTAAAGGTGTCGACCTTGCAGTTGTTGGTATGTCTGAGACGCAAACCACAACAGGTGTGAACCTTGGTATTTTTGGTGCATCAAAAGTAAACCAAGAAATGACAGGTGCTTCACTAGGTTTCTTTAACTGGAACACAGGTA
Source organism: Vibrio sp. 10N.222.54.E6 (assembly GCF_041473955.1). Taxonomy (NCBI): domain Bacteria; kingdom Pseudomonadati; phylum Pseudomonadota; class Gammaproteobacteria; order Vibrionales; family Vibrionaceae; genus Vibrio; species Vibrio sp. 10N.222.54.E6. Next base: position 82,542 of record NZ_JBFRTD010000033.1, read on the forward strand.
AAACAACAGGTGTTAACCTAGGTGCTGTTAACATTACTAATGATGTAAAAGGCGCGAACGTGAGTTTCGTAAACTATTCTGAAGGGAACACTATGGTGGATGTTGGCGCTGCGAACCTTTCAGAGGTGTCGACGGTTCAGGTTGGTATCTTCAACAAAACCAATAAAATTGAAGGTGTACAGATTGGCCTGATCAACTGTGCTGACAATGGTTTTTTCCCGTGCTTCCCAATTGTGAATTTCGCTAAGTAAGACGGTAGCCGCGCTGGTTTCAATATTGGTGAGCGACGTTCTTACCAAGGCTTAAAGCTATCCATGATTGAACCTATCAACGCCTTTACTTCTATGTTTAGGCGTTATTTTACATCTGCTATCTCACTCCTTAAACGTTACTGTAAGCATGTTGTTTTATACTCTTGTTGCGATGTTCTCACTTGTGGGTACAATGTGCGCTAAATTTTCAACGATGACTTACATGCTTTGATTAATCCCCATACCGTCGATTTTAAAAAGGCTTTCTTAAGTCTGACCGCCAGCTTTTTAGTGGTTTTTAGCTTGTTACTTGTTGATTCAGCGGAAGAGTCAGAAAAGCAGTATGGAATTGAAAACCAAGGCGTGACACGCTCTTTAGCGGAGCTTACACAGATTATTAATGCTCTTGAATATAATATTACCGCACTTTATCCGCTGCATGGGGATGCCTACGTATTCTCACATGAGCAAAAGGTCGAAGGTGATACGTGTTACTTCATTAGTGAAGAGCAAGCTGCCCCTAGATTTGATTTTATGTTCTCTGGCCCAAGTGAGATGTGCGATCTAAAGTCGGATCTTCATTTAGAAGCTGGTAGGCGCATGTTTATCGCACCCACCATGGCTTACTTTGCGAATACCATTGATACCATCTCTGCGATTTACTTTATCTCCAAAGATAAATTTATTATATCGTCGCCTTCCGATTTCGCCCGTTACATTAAAGGTGACACCTTTGATTCAGTCGTCAATAGTCGCCCTTATTGGGTGAATACGATTCGTTTTGGCTTAGCTCAGGGTCAAGATCAAGTGGTGTATACCGGCCAATACGATGACTACCTAACAGGGAAGAAGGTAGTGACCTTAACCAAAGGTATCTATGTTGATGGTGAGTTTAAAGGAGTACTCGGTGTTGATGGTTACGTCTCTAATCTCGTCTCTAATCCCGTTCATGGATACAAGGTGACGAGCGCAAGAGGAGTAAACAAATATGGGCTGTTGGACTTTACCTATTCACGACCTTTGTACGTCGATGGAATTAATACTGAGTTATACCTGACTATTGAAGAAGGAAAGAGTGAGCATTTTTTACATTTGCTGGAACTGGAGCGGGTTCAATTACTGATTTTGTTAGCTTTGTACTTTATCTCAGCACTATGGTTGTGGCGGTTTTATACCAAGCAAGAGCACAAGCGATTGAAGAATTTAGCGATGCTCGACCCATTGACTGGTTTATATAATCGGCGTGGTTTTGAAGCTCGGTTGCTGAACCAAAATGAGGAGCCAATTATTGGTGTTGGCGTATTTGATATCGATGATTTCAAAGTGGTGAATGATCAGTATGGTCATAAGGTGGGAGATGAGGTGATTTGCCATGTTGCTCAGTTAATGCTGAACAGCGTTAGGCAGAAAGATATCGTGGCGAGATTTGGTGGTGAAGAGTTTGTTGTCGCGATTACGGGCGAATCATCCGAATTACTTTCATCGATCTTTGAACGAATTCAAAATGACATTAGTTTACAAAGTTATCGATGCGCGACCGGTGACAAGATTAATATATCAGTCTCTGGGGGAGCGACGCTTTACTCTCTGTTCAAGTTCGACAGCATTGGACACTTGTGGGAAAACCAGAGTATTCGTTCATCAGATGAGCAGCTTTATAAGGCGAAGGCCGCAGGCAAGAATCAAGTGTCTATTCACGTACATTAATCTGTGAACTGCAGTTTAGAGCCTAGTCGTTTGCTAGGCTCTTTTTTATCTAAGGAAAAAGACCCTTAAGATGAAACAGTAGCTAAGAATAAAATGCAGATAAGGCCAAGTGTCTTCCGACGAGGTGTTACTTCTTCACGCGGACTTTTCTCATCCACTTCTGGTGAACACCACGGCGTAAGCTCTGGAAGCTGTTTTCTACCTTGTCTACCCCAAGCAGAATCACTAGCGCCATTAGCGTGATAATAACCGACTGCGAAAGGTGGCCAAGTGCGATCATCATACCTAATGCAGCGAGTACCCAGATAATCGCCGCTGACGTTACACCATGAATCTTTCCATCCAATGTCATCATTACCCCAGCACCAAGGAATCCAACCCCCGTAATTATCTGACCAAGTACACGAGCTTGATCGAGAGTGTTGGGGGATAGGCTAATCGCCATGGTGAGGAAGAAGTAAGTACCGCTAATGATAAGGATCGATGTCCGGATCCCGACGGGTTTACCGCGTGTTTGCCTTTCGATTCCGATTAAAGAACCACACAACATGCATGCTGCGAGGCCTGCCCAGCTAAAGGGGGCAAGGTTGAGAGCTTGTTCTATAAATTGTGACATATCACCCCTCCTAAGAATTTAGAATAGAGCCGAGTATGCTAATAATAGACCGGACGATCGAACAAAAAATTTTTGTCGTGAAGGTGCATTTAGCAACGTGTTGTCGTTACAGATAAGCTTAGTCGCTTTTTGAAGCTCGCTCGTTATTCAATGTTTAGGTCGAGTGGTGTTTTGCTACTGCGTCCGCCAATTTCACGGGTTAACTTAGGTACTAGATAGCCAGAAACCTCAGAGATTAATCCCTTAAAGTGGTGTTTCGCTTCTTCATCGGAGATATAGAAATGAGCAGCTCCCTGAACTTTATCAAGTACATGCATGTAGTAAGGTAAAATACCGGCGTCGAATAGCTTTTCACTTAATTTTTTCAATGAGCTAGCGCTGTTATTTACGCCTTTTAGCATTACGCCTTGGTTGAGCAGAGTCGCACCAGTTTGCTTCAGCTTATGGAAGGCCTGCTTGAGCTCTAAGTTGATTTCATTGGCATGATTAATATGGCTAACCATGACTACTTTAAGACGAGTGTTAGCTAATGTTTGGCATAGTTCATCAGTCACTCGCGCCGGAATCACGACAGGTAATCGGCTGTGAATTCGAACGGTTTTCACATGTGGAATTTGTTCGATAGCATTGATCAGCCACTCTAGTTCGCTGTCTTTGGCCATAAGAGGATCGCCGCCAGACAAGATCACCTCGTTGATCTCGGGATGTTGAGCCACATAATCGAGGCTAGTTTGCCAAACAGACTTAGATCCTTTGTTATCTTGATAAGGGAAATGACGGCGAAAGCAGTAACGGCAGTTAATCGCGCAGCCACCTTTCACGATCATTAGCGCGCGGCTTTTGTATTTGTGTAGTAGTCCCGGAATCGCGTTTTCTTGCTCTTCTAAGGGGTCAGCAGAATAGCCTTGGTGCACATCAAACTCTTCACTTAGCGGTAAAACTTGTCTTAGCAAAGGGTCGTGTGGATTGCCTTTTTCCATTCGCTCAACAAAGCTAAGAGGAACTCGAAGTGAAAACAGCTCACGTGCTGCGAATCCTTTTTGCCACGGTGTTGGGTCTATTTCCAATGCTTCAAGCAGTTTTGTCGGGTCAGAGATCGCATTCGATAGTTGTTTGAGCCAGTTTTGCTCAACAGATTCGACTTTTCGGGTTATGATATGCGGCATTGAAATTAACTCAAAGATGTGGAAGAGAAAATCATGGCGTCAGTAAGCACCAATGAATTCAAAGGCGGTTTAAAATTCATGTTAGATAACGAGCCTTGCGCAATTATCGACAATGAATACGTTAAGCCAGGTAAAGGCCAAGCGTTTAACCGTGTAAAACTTCGTAAACTGCTGTCAGGCAAAGTGTTAGAGAAAACATTCAAGTCAGGCGAAAGCTTCGAGCTTGCAGATGTTGTTGACGTTGAACTAGGCTACCTATACAACGACGGCGAATTCTACCACTTCATGAACAACGAAACATTTGAGCAAATCGCAGCAGACGTAAAAGCAGTCGCTGATTCAGCAAAATGGTTAGTTGAAAATGACGTTTGTACTCTAACGTTGTGGAATGATAACCCTATCACTGTTACTCCGCCAAACTTTGTTGAGATCGAAGTAACTGAAACTGATCCTGGCCTTAAAGGCGATACACAGGGTACGGGTGGTAAACCTGCAACTCTAGCAACAGGCGCGGTAGTTCGTGTTCCTCTATTCATCGCTATCGGTGAAGTTGTTAAAGTTGATACTCGTACTGGCGAATACGTTGGTCGTGTGAAGTAATTTGATTGTGTCCATCTTGTTTAAGGTGGCTCAGTGAAATAGAAAAGGTCGCTTATGAGCGGCCTTTTTTGTATCTGGCGATCGGAGAAGAGCAGATTCGAGTAAACGAGATTCGACAAGTAACAAAAAAGCAGAACAAGATAATCCTGTTCTGCTTCTAGTATTTTCGTTCTTAAACTCTTCGAATCTCAGTTACCCGAATCTCGAATCTGCTCTTAACTGTTAAATCATAAAAATGAAGATAACAGATAGCGCGCTGATTAGGCCTGCAACGAAGTAGCAACCCACTTTACCAGCAACGCCGACGTGGAACTTAAGGTCGTGCATGCCGTGGTGAAGACGGTGCATTGCATGCCACATTGGCAGTGCTAGCGTACCGATGATGAATAGCGCACCGATAATGCTGGTGGCAAACTCAGAGACACGTTCGTAGCTCATTGCATCCGCATCGATAATGCCCATTGGCACCAAGATACCCAGCACTAGAATGGTGATTGGTGTAATCATCGCGAACCAAGTACCGCCAGCGCCGAATAGGCCCCACCAGATTGGTTCATCAGAGCGTTTCGGATTGTGGTTAACATTGTAATTTGTGTTCATAACGAAGCTCCTTACACCACCATCAGAACGATTAAAGAAATAAATGCCACCGCTGCCCACTGGGTCAGTACGATGATTCTTTTATCTACCAATTTGCCTTTAAGGCGGATTGGCATTACTTGAGGCATCATGCTGAAGAAGGTCTGAGCGTGCAGTAAGCTGCCTAGCAGTGCCACGATGTTGATACCAACAACGACAGGGTTAGCCATAAAGCTCAACCAACCTTCCCACGCTTCAGGCCCTTTCACTAGCGAACCCAAACCGAAGGTTAGGAACAGAGTGAATAGAATCAAAGGCAGTACAGTCGCTTCACGTAGCATGTAGAAGCGGTAGAACGGATGGTTGCTCCACCACGTTCTCTTCATCTCACGAACATAAGGCTTACGGTTGCTCATATTATGCCTCCTCTGCTGTTTTTACTTGCGATCCATCAGGCTTGAACATCGAGATAACGAAGTCCATTGAAGACTCAACTTTGCCTTGGTTTACAGCTGCTGCTGGATCTACTTTCTTCGGACAAACGTCAGAACAGTAACCTACAAACGTACAGCCCCAAGCACCGTTGTCGCCATTGATAAGCTTCATGCGCTCAGCTTTACCATTGTCACGGCTATCTAGGTTGTAGCGGTGAGCAAGAGCAAGTGCCGCAGGGCCAATGAACTCAGGGTTTAGACCAAATTGAGGACACGCTGCGTAACACAAACCACAGTTGATGCAGCCAGCGAACTGTTTGTACTTCGCCATTTGCTCTGGAGTTTGGATGTTAGTGCCGTCTTCTGGTTTACGGTCGTTACCAATGATGTAAGGTTTGATTGCTTCAAGGCGTTCGATGAACGGTGTCATGTCGACAATCAAATCTTTCTCGATTGGGAAGTTAGCTAAAGGCTCGATCTTGAAGCCGTTCGGGTAGTCACGTAAGAAGCTCTTACATGCCAGTTTTGGCACGCCATCAACCATGATGCCGCAAGAACCACAAATCGCCATACGACAAGACCAACGGTAAGACAGGTCTTTATCTAGGTTATCTTTGATGTAACCAATCGCATCAAGTACCGACATGGTTTCATCAAATGGAACTTCAAAGGTTTGAAAGTGAGGTTCTGCATCGTGCTCAGGGTCATAACGCAGGATTTCAATTTTTTGGATTCGATTCGCTGACATTATGCTTGCTCCTCTTCGCTCTTCTTCGCATTCTCTTCTGCCGCTTTTTCAGCAGCAGCGGCTTTCTCGGCTGCTTCACCGTATAGACGAGCTTTAGGTTGAGATTTAGTAATCTTAACGCCGCTGTAGTCGATAGTTGGTGCTGCATCTTCGTTGTAGAAAGATAGAGAATGTTTCAGGAAGTTCACGTCATCACGTTCTGTGCAGTTGTCGTCTAGACGTTGGTGTGCACCGCGAGACTCTTTACGAAGGATCGCTGAGTGAACCATCGCTTCGGCAACTTCAAGGCCGTAACCCACTTCGATAGCGTAAAGTAGGTCAGTGTTGAACACTTTGCCTTTGTCTTTAATGCTGATCTTCTTGTAGCGAGCTTTCAGTTCAGTGATTTTGTCGATGGTTTCTTGCATCAAGTCTTCTTGACGGTAGATACCACAACCCGCTTCCATGGTGTGACCCATTTCAGTACGGATATCAGCCCAGTTCTCATCGCCTTCTTGAGCCAAGATGCCAGCGATGCGATCTTCAACCGCTTTCACTTGCTTAGCAATAGACTCTTCGTTCCAGCCTTTGAATTCAGCTGCGCGTTTCACGGCTTGTTCACCGGCTACGCGGCCGAAAACTACGAATTCAGCAAGAGAGTTAGACCCTAGGCGGTTTGCGCCATGTAGGCCAACTGAAGCACACTCACCAACAGCGAATAGCCCTTTAATGCGAGTTTCACACGTACCGTTGGTTTCAATACCACCCATGGTGTAGTGAACGGTTGGACGAATTGGGATTGGCTCTTTTGCTGGGTCAACGTTTACGTACGCTTTTGCAAGCTCACAGATAAACGGAAGACGCTCTTGCAGGTACTCTTCACCAAGGTGGCGAAGGTCAAGGTGTACGACATCACCAAGCGGGTGCTTGATGGTGTTGCCTTTCTGCTGCTCGTGCCAGAATGCTTGAGAAACTTTGTCACGAGGACCCAGTTCCATGTATTTGTTTTTCGGCTCGCCCACTGGAGTTTCAGGGCCCATGCCGTAATCTTGCAGGTAACGATAGCCGTTCTTGTTGACGATGATACCGCCTTCACCACGACAACCTTCGGTCATCAAGATGCCAGTGCCCGGGAGGCCTGTTGGGTGGTATTGAACGAACTCCATGTCACGCAGTGGTACACCGTGGCGATAAGCCATTGCCATACCGTCGCCAGTTACGATGCCGCCGTTGGTATTACAGTGGTAAACACGACCTGCGCCACCGGTTGCTAGAACAACAGATTTTGCTTTGATGGTAACAAGCTCACCTTCAGACATGTGAATCGCGATTAGGCCTTGTACTTCGCCATCTTCAACGAGCAAATCCACCACAAAGTACTCATCAAATCGTTTGATTGTGTCGTACTTCATCGAAGTCTGGAACAGAGTATGAAGCATGTGGAAGCCGGTTTTATCCGCTGCGAACCACGTTCTTTCTACCTTCATACCGCCGAATCGGCGTACGTTTACTTCACCGTTTTCTTTACGACTCCATGGGCAGCCCCATTGTTCCATTTGGATCATTTCGCGAGTCGAGTTTTCAACAAAGTATTCAACAACATCCTGTTCACATAGCCAGTCGCCACCGCCAACAGTATCGTTGAAGTGGTTATCTAGGCTATCTTCGTCTTTAATTACCGCTGCTGAACCGCCTTCTGCTGCCACCGTGTGCGAACGCATTGGGTAAACTTTAGAAATCAGTGCAACTTCCAATTCAGGATTAGCTTCAGCTGCTGCAATTGCTGTACGAAGACCAGCGCCGCCTGCGCCGATGACTGCGATATCTGTGGTAATTGTCTTCACAGTTATTCTCCAGTGTGATGCGGAGTATTCCGCTTGTTATTATAAAAAGCTTATTGGTAGTACTTACTAATTGGCGTTACTTACTAATTAATAGTACGTAAACGGCATCAACCGTTTATTACCCCTAAGCCTTAAGTGGTAGGTTCAGTGTAAGAGAGGAAGGTATTCGAAAAGTTGATGCATTTGGGTTTTTAGGTCGGTAGTGCATATGGAGGCATAGAATTTATAGGTTATGTGACTGCAATCACGGCAATCAATTGTTGATAACGATTAGCCCACAGGGCTTGTGTTAACGGCTTGTTGAGTATGATTTTTGTTATCAATGTGGATGTAAAATCTGTATTGATAATTGTATTGTAGAACGTAATTTTCTGGCTTCATTAAAACAACATTTCGCTTTCAAGAATAGAAAGATAGAAGCTTACAAAAGCGATGAAAGGTGGTAATTTTCGTCGTCTAGAATTCAGTAATATGGAACTCAATAATGCACTCTACATGGCAACCGGCCGCAACCATTAAGCAGTTAAAGCAACGTGCTGATATCCTTAATCAAATTCGTCAGTTCTTTGTTGAGCGAAACGTGATGGAAGTGGATACGCCTGCGATGAGCCACGCCACGGTGACGGATGTGCATTTACATACCTTCAAAACTGAATTCGTAGGGCCTGGTTATGCGCACGGCCAGCCACTATTCTTTATGACTAGCCCAGAGTTTCATATGAAACGCTTGTTGGCTGCCGGAAGCGGTTGTATTTACCAAATTTGTAAATCTTTTCGCAATGAAGAAAATGGCCGTTATCACAACCCTGAGTTCACTATGTTGGAGTGGTATCGCGTTGGTTTTGATCATCATGATCTGATGGATGAGATGGATCTGCTGTTACAGCAGGTACTTAAATCAGGCATAGCAGAGCGAATGACTTACCAACAAGCCTTTATTGATGTGTTAGGTGTTTGTCCGCTGGAAGATTCGATGGATACGCTAAAGCAAGCAGCTGCGAAACTAGGGCTCAGCGACATAGCTGACCCCGAGCAAGATCGCGATACGTTATTGCAGCTTCTTTTCAGTATTGGGGTCGAGGCGAAAATAGGCCAGCAGGTGCCTGCGTTTGTGTATGACTTCCCAGCATCGCAAGCAGCGTTAGCTAAGATCAATCCAAACGATTCACGAGTCGCCGATCGCTTTGAGGTGTATTTCAAAGGAATTGAGTTAGCAAACGGCTTCCACGAGTTAGATAAACCGCAAGAACAACTTAAGCGCTTTGAAGATGATAATGCCAAACGTATTGAGATGGGCTTATCACCTCAACCGATTGATCATCACTTGATTGAGGCATTAAAAGCAGGCTTACCAGACTGTGCGGGTGTTGCTTTGGGTATCGACCGTCTGATCATGCTGGCGTTAGGTTATGACCATATCGATGATGTGACGGCTTTTCCTTTCCCACGTTCTTAGCTCTCTATTCAGCTAGTCTTACTGACGGTTTGGCTAGCTGACCAGAATCCCAGTACCCACTACGGCAACAATGGCACCGATCCAAGCGTAGGCATTTGGTCTCTGCTTGGTGTAAAGCCAAAGTATCGGTAACAACATGATGGGTGTAGTTGAAGATAACAGAGCGACCATACCGACATTACCTTCCTGCAACGCATACAAAATCAACGTCATTCCTACTGCCATCGCTAGAAAACCATTAACCGCGGTAATCGCGAATATCTGCTTATTCATTGGGTTAAGTGCGCGTGAAAGTTTGGCGCCTGTTAAACGAAATGCGGAGTGAGCAACAAAAGCGGTGATCATTCGAATGGCAGAAGCGGCAACAGGGTCGATACTGGTTTGCATCACGGGTTTGGCAATGATGCCGCCCAATGCTTGGCAGATCGCTGCGGTGATTCCCAGTGCGACACCAATCCACACGGTGCCCTTGATGGTTTCAAGCTGGTTGTTGGCTTGTCCTCGACGACCAAAGAATATCGCAGTTAATACACCACTAAACACCAAAGCCGAGCCAATCAGCTCAATAGAGGTCATACTTTCACTAAACAGGAAGTAACCAAGAATCGCCGAGAACACGGCGTGGCAAGAGAACAGTAAACCCGCTTGGCGCGGTCCCATTCGGTTCAAACAGGCAAATAGGGCGGTATCACCAATGAATATACCAATCAGGCCAGATAGCATCATCGGCGTGATTAGATTGGCTTCGACAGTTGACCAACCTCCGGTAAACCAAGCCATGCTTGATAAGATGATCGCGGTACAACCCATTCTCCAACGGCTATAGGCGAAAGAACCTAAGTGTTGGGCAGGCTTTACTGACATTAGGCTCGCAATAGCCCAAAGAAAAGCGGCAGCTAGAGCTAACCATTCAAATCCCATCTGAATAACATCCTTGTGTCTGGGATAAATTAGCTCATCAATATGCATCAAACCGAACTGAGAACAAAGTGATTCTTATGAAAGAACTACTTTGTTTCAGTTATTAGTTTATGTCAGCTGTCGCTCGGTGGTGTGGTTCACTTACTTTGCTTGAGTCGCACTATACCTTAAAGCGCTCCACGTCCTGGCGCATCGACTCGGCAGCGCTACTCATTTCATTTGAGCTATTGCGACTGCTTTCAGCTTGCTGTGCAAGGTCATCAGAGGCATCCTTGATTCCTTGCGTATTACGGCTGATGTCTTCGCTGACCGCGCGTTGCTCTTCCGCAGCACTCGCTATTTGCAGCGCCATATCGTTGATTTCAGTGATTGCCTGAGTGATTTTAGTCAGGCTGCCATGAGCTTGTTCTGCGAAGCCAACACTGTTCTCTGCTAACTGAGTGCTGGTGGTCATGCTTTCAACGGCATGTTCGGTATTTTTCTGCAGTGTATCAATCATCACGCGGATCTCTTCCGTCGAGCCATGCGTTCTTTGGCTGAGCACTCGCACTTCATCGGCGACAACTGCAAACCCACGACCTTGTTCACCCGCACGAGCGGCTTCAATCGCGGCATTCAATGCCAACAGGTTGGTCTGTTCGGCAATGCCTTGAATGGTGGATAGGATCTGGTTGATGCTTTGAGCATTACTCTCTAATTCACGAATAACATTGGCTGCATCTTCAACCTGAGTCGCAAGGCCTGTAATCGCATCGCGGTTTTGTTGGATAACCTCTTGGCCTTCGTTACAAGCGGTAGCGGATGCTTGAGATGCGGAGGCGGTTAATTCGGCATGGCTGGCCACTTCAGCTGCGGTGGCGGACATTTCATGAATCGCAGTCGCAATTTGGTTGATGTCGTTTTGTTGGTTCTCGACTCGAATCGAAGATTGCGTAGCCAGTTGATTGGCTTTTTCCGCATGGTTGTTTAAGTCGTGACTGTGCTCTATTACGCCCTTAAGCATGCTTTGCATCTGGCTCAAGAACTGGTTTACGAGCTCGGCAAGTTTGCCAATTTCATCCATGCGCTTGATATCAATACGCTGAGTCAGGTCGCCTCTGCCTTGAGCAAGCTGAGTCAGTGCTTCAGACAATGTTTGCAGTGGGTGCAGCAAGCGGTTAATCACCATTGTGCTCGCAATCGAAATGACGATGTATAAAATCAAAGAGGTAAGCGTGATAAATTGAATGGCATCGGATACCGCAGAAAATGCCATTTCTTTATCGATCACAATACCCAATGACCAATCGGTATTCGGAACGTTAGCGATGTAGACCATTTTATCGCCTTGACCAGGCCAAGTTAACGTCGTGATCATTTGGTTTTGGAGCAGTTGTGATACTTTGTCGACCGTTAGCTCAGGGTTCAAATTCGTCAGTGGTTTCTGACTCAACTCTTCATCACTGTAGGCGACGATGTTGTTATTACCGTCGACTAAAAAAGCAAAACCGTCATTATCGAGTTTTACATTGAGTACGGTATCAATAATGCTGGTTACGGTTAAGTCTGCCGCGATAACACCCTGTCTTTCACCATTAAATGCTTTAGCGAAACTGATGACAATGCTGCCGTCAAAATCTTGATAAGGTTCGGTAATGATGAGTTCAGATGTCGCGTTTGCATCTTTATACCAAGGGCGGGATCGTGGGTCGTAGTCTGCTGGCCAATCCTCAGCCTTGTCGCCATAAGCTATACTGCCATCACTGAATCCTGCATAAACAGACAAGAATTGCCCGGCTTGCTTGGTGATCAATAACTCGCGATCAGAGTTGCTATTGCTTGAAATGGTCGATTCATTGGCAAGCATCATATCACTGCGGATTGATAACCAATCGGCAATGTAGTTCGTCGTACCAACACTCACGTTTTTCACCTGTTGGTTGATCGCGACTTCAGTTTCTTGAGTAAGCTGATTAACAGATATCCAAGCTTGAGCGCCACTTACGACGGCAATAATAACCGCGATAGCGATCTGAATTTTGAACTTAATAGTATGTCTCAAGGTTTATCCCTCCTTCTTGGATAAAAGGCTAATGACAGCGACGCGTTGGATTGCGAACGGATGTGTCTCTGCTAGGTGTCTAGTGTCGTTATATTTAAAGTTCGAAACGTGTTGAAAATCATAATTTAAATATATATATGATTATTTTTAATAAACAGTGAAGTGGAATCACAATTGGTTGCTGCTAAGGTGTTAATTGTTATCAGGATTTATCTTATTGGTTAAAATCTGGTGGCCCGCCAGCTAGCGAGGTCACGATTACTAGCTGGACGGAAGGGAGGCATTGACGTGCTAAGTGATAATAAACAGCGCGAGGTAGACCATCAGTAAGCCGACAATCCCTAAGATGATACCCATCTTCGCCATATCTTTGCTTTCGATAAGCCCAGTTGAGTAAGCCAGCGAGTTTGGTGGCGTCGATACTGGAAGAATCATCCCGAGCGATGCCGAGAAGGCGACCACAACCAGCAAGCCTTGTAAGCCTCCAATTGCTACTAGGCTTTCCATAGAAGCGCCAATCGCAGCTGCTATCGGCATCAGCAAGTTTGCGGTAGCTGTGTTCGACATGAAATTAGCCATTAGCCAACACACGATAGACAGCGTTAGTACCACTGCAGTCGGCGAGAGCGATTCATAATCAATCGCGTGTGCGAGTGCAGCGGCTAAGCCTGTTTTATCCAAGCCAATCCCAATCGCTATACCACCCGCAACCAGCCACAACACATCCCAGTTAATCAGCTTGAGTTCTTCTTTGCCCATGATGCCAGTGAGAGTAAAAACAGCCAGTGGAATGATAGAGACCACATAAGTGTTCATGCCATGCAGTTTGGTGGTCATCCACAATAAGATTGTCGCAGCGAAGGTGATGTAAACCACGATCGCTCGCCAGCTCTTTTTAAATTGTCCATCAAGCTTGAGGACCATATTTCTTTCTTTAGAAGGGAAGAGTTTTTGTAGGAGAAACCAAGCGATGGTGAGTTGGATGATCACAAAGGGTAAGCCCATCATCATCCAGCTGAGGAAGTCGATGGTGTTTTCACCGGTTAGGTATTGTAGTGCGATGGCATTGGGCGGTGTACCGATGGGTGTCGCTATACCACCGGTGTTGGCAGCAATTGGAATACACAATACGAGCGCCTTAATCCCCATATCGCCTTTGGGTGCCGAAGCCACAATAGGGCCGAGCAGGGCCAGCATCATAACCGTGGTTGCGGTATTTGACATGAACATTGAGAACACGGCGGTGATCAGCATTAAACCTAGCATGATAAAGCGCGGTTCTGTACCGAATGGTTTGAGCAGCACTCGAGCTAGGTTGTTATCGAGTTCATACTTGGATGCGGATATCGCAAGAGCAAAACCACCCATGAAAAGGATGATGATCGGTGACGAAAATGCACCGAAGATGTCGGTATATTTGATTAACTCACCGAGATCGTGCCCCGTTGGTGGATTTCTAAATAGGTGTAAACCTTTGTCAGATATCATCACCAGTTCAAGCGCAATGATCAAAATTGAAGTGGCGAATACCGGAACAGGTTCAAGCACCCACAGTAGAGCGGCCAACAAGAATATTGCCAACAAGCGATGTTGAATCAGCGTGAGATCATCGATTGGTATTGAATCTATCGGCATGAATAACACGCCTAAGGGAATCGCAAAACAAATCAACAGCTTGACCAGAACGCCAACATTGAGTTTAGGCATGTACAAAGACCCTATAAATAAAATATCTTCAAATAGAGTAAGTTATCTGGATTTTTGGTACTTGGAGACGGGTTGTAAAATCGAAAAGTTGTTTAAGGTTTCGACAGTTGTTTTGCTTTTGGTCAATATTTTATCTGGGCAATTAGAGGCAAGAGTGAGAAGCCGCAGGTGGCTGGGCAGGGGGTGAGGATTGAGGTTTGAAAGCTTGGGTTGTTAGAGCTTGAGTAGGAAACGAATTGGTAGAGTTAAGAAAAAGGCGCGTTCTTCTCTGATATAGAAAAAGTAACGCGCCTTTAAAACTAAATGAGTTAACTCAGATCGTTAAGCTTGGTCAGTGTTCTCTGCTGAATCAACAGCTTCAGTCTCAACGTCTTTACCCGCAATGTGCGCGAAAGGAGTGCCTAGAACGGTTTTCTCACCATTCTGCATAGTGTCGTCAAACTTGATTGCATCTTTAGCAAACAGGTTGATAACCGTTGAACCAAGCTTGAAGCGACCCATCTCTTCGCCTTTCTTCAAGATAATAGATTTATCACCTTGTGCTGGGTAATCCCACTTGTAAACCGAGTTACCGCGAGGTGGCGTGATGGTGCCAGCCCATACTTGCTCGATGCTACCTACGATAGTTGCACCAACCAGCACTTGTGCCATTGGGCCAAACTCAGTATCAAAGATACAAACCACACGCTCGTTACGTGCGAATAGGTTTGGAACGTTCTCTGCCGTTAGCGGGTTAACTGAGAACAGGTCTCCGGGAACGTAGATCATCTGACGCAGTGTGCCGTCGCATGGCATGTGCACACGGTGATAATCACTTGGCGACAAGTAAAGCGTTGCGAATTCACCGTCTTTAAACTCATCGGCTAGGTCTGCATCACCACCAAGCAACTCACGTGCTGAGTAGTTATGGTTTTTAGCTTGAATCAGTTGACCATCAGTAATTGGGCCAAACTGACTTACACGTGCATCAGCAGGGTGAACAATAACAGAGTCACCTTCTGCGATAGGGCGCATGCCTTCTTTCAATTCACGTACGAAGAATTCATTGAATGTCTTAAAGTGTTTTGGATCGCTATGCAGAGCTTCATCCATGTTCACTTTGTATTGCTTGATGAACCAGTTAATGATCGCTGTCGTTAAACCACCCGCTTTAGCAGACGCCAGTTTACCAACTAAACGAGTCAGGCCATGTTGTGGGATCCAGTACTGCAATCCAACTTTAATCTTATCCATTGTATTAATTTTCCAATGCTAATTGTTTTTCAATTAAATCTGTCGATGACGGTTTAGGGCGCGAGATGTTACTTAAGTTCGCGCCAATTGTCAGTAAATGCACACATTTGTTCACAAAAACGCGATTAGAGATCGGCTTTCTTGCTTCGTGAGTACTGACGGTTATCTTTGTTGTCAGCCATTGTTTCAATAATGCGATGGTAGCTAGCAAAACGTAAGCGGCTAATTTTTCCGTCTTCAACGGCTTCACGTAGAAGACATCCTGGGTCGTCATTGTGTTTACAGTCGCGGAACTTACAGCCACCTAGGTATGGCTTGAATTCAATGAAAGCATCTGTGACTTCATCGGGTTCTAAATGCCATAAGCCGAATTCACGTACCCCTGGGGAATCGATAAGATCACCACCAGAAGGGAAGTGATACAAACGCGCTGCTGTGGTGGTGTGTTGACCCAGTCCTGAGTTTTCAGAAACTGCGCCTTCTTCAATGTCCAATGTTGGCATCAGTGCATTCACTACGCTGGATTTACCTACACCAGATTGACCAACGAAAATGTTGATACGATCTTTCAGTTCAGCTTCCAACTCTTTGATGCCGTAACCCGACTCTTTACTCACGAACATGACTTTATAGCCGATTTTCTCGTATATCTTCAGTGTTTCGCGGTATTCGCTAATTTGTTGTTCTGTCAGCAAGTCAACTTTATTGAGTACAACTAAAGGGGCGATATTCACCGTTTCAGAGGCGATCAAGTAGCGGTCGATGATATTAAGTGATAGCTCTGGTAGTACAGCTGAAACGATAACCATTTGGTCTACGTTTGCGGCAACCGGTTTGAGGCCGTCATAGTAGTCAGGGCGAGTTAGCATTGACGTTCTTGGCTCAACGGCTTCGACAACACCTGAGATGCCAGCCATGGATTCTAAGCCTGCACGCCAAGTTACTCGGTCACCAGAAACTAAAGTCTCAATACTACGGCGTAAGTTACAACGGTGAACTTCGTTGGTTTCAAGATCTTCGATATCGGCATGTTGACCAAAGCGCGTAATCACGAGTCCGCTTTTTGTTCCGCCAAGCATGTTCTCGTCCCATTGGATAGAATCTTCTTTCTTGAGTCGCTTGTTCTGGTTGCTACGTACGCGACGTACCTGACCTTTGGTTAACTTCTTTTTTTTAGCCACAATTTTTCACTTAACACATCTAACTTGATGATTGGGAACTCAAACAGGATGTTGCTACTGCCATATGATTTCGATGGCTCTAAAGCTAGTTTGAGTATAGTTATTTGGGTATAGTACCTCTTTTATACATAAACAAATAGGCGACGCCTTATGTCCTTTAGCGATCAGAACCTTATTTGGGTTGATCTCGAGATGACAGGACTTGATCCTGAAACTCATAAAATCATTGAAATTGCTACTATCGTTACTGATAGTGAGCTTAATATCCTGGCTGAAGGACCTGTTTTGGCTATTCACCAACCTCAGAGTGAATTGGACAAGATGGACGAGTGGTGCACAACGACTCACACCGGTAGTGGCCTAGTGAAACGAATTCAAGACAGTACAGTTTCAGAGCAAGATGCCATTCAACAAACGATTGAGTTTCTGGAAAAATGGGTACCAAAAGGTAAGTCACCAATTTGTGGCAACAGCATTGGTCAAGATCGCCGATTCTTATACAAGCATATGCCAGAGCTGGAAGAGTACTTCCACTACCGTTATGTTGATGTTAGCACCCTAAAAGAGCTGACTCGCCGTTGGAAGCCTGAAGTGTTAGATGGTTTTTCTAAGTCGGGAAGCCACCTTGCATTAGACGATATTCGAGAGTCTATTGCTGAGCTGCAGTACTATCGAAAAACGATTATTAACATCTAATCAGATCAAATGTTCACGTTTATCTAACTTTTCAGGGACATAAGAGCTATTTTTTTTGCAAATATGTGTGCTTTTACAGCAGTTGAGTAAAAACTTGCTGATTTTTGCATTAAGGACTTGCATCACAAAAAAATGCTCTTATAATTCGCAGCCCTGAACGGCGAAAGACGTTTTCAGTTTGCGATACTAGCTCAGTTGGTAGAGCGCAACCTTGCCAAGGTTGAGGTCATCGGTTCGAACCCGATGTATCGCTCCAGATTTATACTTTTAGGAAGTGAATTCCTAGAAGGTCTCTTTAGAGAGAAAGATTCATTGACTTAAACAATGCATTCGGAC
>NZ_JBFRTD010000033.1:100812-141147 GCF_041473955.1 Vibrio sp. 10N.222.54.E6
CGGACGCGGGATGGAGCAGTTTGGTAGCTCGTCGGGCTCATAACCCGAAGGTCGTCGGTTCAAATCCGGCTCCCGCAACCACATTACAGTTGAACGTTGATTTGATGCTTTGTAGCAGAAAAGATGAACGGTTAGCTTATGCGATACTAGCTCAGTTGGTAGAGCGCAACCTTGCCAAGGTTGAGGTCATCGGTTCGAACCCGATGTATCGCTCCAGTTTACTTTTCATGGTAAACAAAACTCTTTAAACCACAGTGTTTAAAGACGACCTTACCGGTCACGCTCTTTCTTTAATGCTGCGAAGCATAATCCCCCCAAAAAGCAAATAATCCTCCATTATGGTGGATATTTTTTTGTCTTAAATTTTTGTTAGCAACAAGAATGCTAGTAAACATCAGGTCTCTGAAGTAGATACCTGAGGTTTTTCACATCTATAAACAGACTTATCCACAAAGTATCAAGTGTGGATAACTTGGTTGATAAAGTTATTTCAGACCCAATTCTTTACATTTCTCTAAAAGATCTTTCTTGTTTTCAGTATATTAGCTGAATTGCGGCGATCGTAACTCATTGTTTTTTATCAGGTTGAATACTTGCCTTGAATTTGATAAAAGATCGTTAACTTGTTGTTTTTTGATCTTAATCATTTATCGGTACTGTGTTTAACTTTACGTGGGTGTCGGAAGTTTACGAGAGTTCTGAATTTTTTCCACATTGTTAGAATTGAGAACAAGGTCAAACATTGTTCGAAAATTATGTGCAACGAGTTGTGTTGTATGGTGGGTTGTTGGTGTGGATTGGCCTGCCAATCGTTGATGCCTAAGGGGTTAGGCGTCTCTTGGTAGCCCTTTCTCAACGATGCGTATTAGCCTGTGCTTTTTGGTGAGGATTTTGCTGCTATCTTTTTGCACACAACTATTTTTCTGCGTAGAGCTATCTTCTTGCATGCTGCTAGCATTGGGTAACTGTTGTAGTTGTTTATTTAAAGCCCACTCAATATGTACATCCAGCATTTCGTTGTTGCCTCGATGAGATTCCAGTGTTTCAACAATGCGTTGTTGAAATGGCGCATTGCCCATAGCAACAAAGATATTGCGTAACCATTGGGTGTGTCCAATACGTCTTATCGCTGAGCCTTCCATCTTCTTTAGGAAGGTAGCTTCATCCCAACTTGAAAGTGAAACAAGGTTTGCCTCTCGGAAGTCTTCTCTGCGGTGGAAGTCAGTTTGCTCAGTGAGTTCGGCATGGCGGTTCCACGGGCAAACTAACTGACAGTCATCGCAACCGTAAATACGATTACCAATTGCGTCTCTAAACTCTTCCGGGATCACACCATCATATTCAATGGTTAAGTACGAGATACATTTTCGAGCATCCACTACGCCATCAGCAATAATGGCGCCCGTTGGACAAGAGGTGATACATGCGGTGCATTTGCCGCACTCATCGACACTGGGTTCATCTGTTGGAAGAGGAATGTTAACTAACAATTCTCCTAGGAAGAACCAAGAGCCAGCGTCTTTATCAAGAATTAATGAGTGTTTACCTGTCCAGCCCAACCCTGCTTTTTGAGCGAGCGGTCGTTCCAAAATGGGCGCTGAATCCACGAAAGGACGTGAGTCTAAACCTTCGACTTCCTTTTCGATTCTTTGTCCCAGCTTTTTCAACTGGTTGCGGAACAATTTGTGATAATCGCGGCCTAAAGAATAACGGCTGATATAACCTTGAGTGGTATCGCTTAGGTTAGAGGCAAACTGAGCTTCTGGTGGTAGATAGTTCATTCGGGCGCTGATCACTCGAATGGTGCCTGGGTGAAGTTCATTGGGACGAGCACGCATCATCCCATGTCGAGCCATCCAATCCATTTCGCCGTGGTTGCCAGCATCTAGCCATGCTTGAAGAGGGGCTTCATGTTCACTTAAATCAACATCGCAGATGCCAACTTTTTGAAAGCCTAGTTCTTTTCCCCAGATTTTAATTTTTTCAGCAAGATGGTCTAGATTCATGGCTTAATTCTTAATTCTTATTTTCTCTGTTTTACAATTAGAGATAAGGCTAATTAAAATTAGGTTCGGCAAAAATGGGGGCGGATCTTAACGGATCTTAGTGGTATTGACCAGAACAGACGTGTTTTGATCAGTATTTTTCATAGAACTTACACTTGAGTGCTTGTCTCCCAAAAGCATCACGGTTTACTATTCTTGTTCTTTTGATTTTTATATAGTCAACGATCGATTTTTAGAGAACGTATTCATGAGCACGAAACAATTTACTTTGAAAGATGAACAAGCAACGATTCAATTAGGAACGGAGCTTTCTAATCTTTGCTCACAGCAGACAACTATTTATCTGCATGGTGATCTTGGCGCAGGTAAAACGACCTTCAGTCGTGGTTTTGTAAAAGCACTTGGCCATCAAGGAAATGTAAAGAGCCCAACGTATACTCTAGTTGAACCTTATCAACTTGCCGATTGGCAGGTGT
Organism: Vibrio sp. 10N.222.54.E6; assembly: GCF_041473955.1. Lineage (NCBI taxonomy): Bacteria > Pseudomonadati > Pseudomonadota > Gammaproteobacteria > Vibrionales > Vibrionaceae > Vibrio > Vibrio sp. 10N.222.54.E6. The sequence continues at coordinate 103,295 of NZ_JBFRTD010000033.1, forward strand.
ACCATTTTGATCTTTATCGCCTAGCCGATCCTGAAGAATTAGAGTTTATGGGGATTCGTGACTACTTCACGCCAGATGCTATCTGTTTGGTTGAATGGCCAGAGAAAGGTTATGGAATGCTACCAGAAGCAGATTTGGATATTGATATTCGTTACCAAGACGATCACCGCATTGTTTCTTTAACCGCTAACAGTGAATACGGACAGCGCTTACTTAGTCAGTTGGAGTTATGTTGATTTCTAGACGCCTTATTTCAGCAGTAGCTATGTTGGCTGCTGTTTTTTCTATACTGTTTTCTTCACTTGTTTCTGCAAACTCACTAAAGAGTTTAAGGGTTTGGCCTTCTCCAGAAGAAACTCGTGTGGTTATCGATTTAAAATCAGAAGCGGATTTCAGCTATTTCACCCTGAGTAGCCCGAGTCGCTTGGTTGTTGATTTAAAAAAGACCAACCTTGCAACTAAGTTACCGGTCGTGGTGAAAGACAGCCCCGTTCTATCTAAGATTCGTAAAAGCTCACCGCCAGACAAAAACACCTATCGCTTGGTTTTTGAGTTAAAGAAGTCGTCTAAAGCAGAGTTGTTTAAACTCAGTCCGACTCCTGGTGGTCAGTACGGACATCGCTTGGTGATCGATTTGCCTCATGGTGCGGCAAGTAAAGGCAAAGCAACATCAACGCCGACTAAGCCAACAGTGAGTAAGAACCTCAATCAAGTTAAGCGTCAGCGTGATGTTCTGATTGTGATTGACCCAGGCCACGGTGGTGAAGACCCTGGTTCCATTGGCCCATCTCGTAAATATGAGAAGAATGCGACTCTTAGTATTTCGAAAAAGATCGCTGCGCAGTTGAATGCAGTTCCGGGAATCAAAACGCGTTTAACACGTAATGCTGATTACTTTGTAAACCTGAACAGACGTGTTGCAATTGCTCGTGAGAACGAAGCACACCTCTTGATCTCTATTCACGCCGATGCCTTTACGACGCCTCAACCAAGAGGTGGTTCGGTGTTCGTGTTGAATACTCGACGGGCAAATACTGAGATTTCCCGTTGGATTGAGAACAAAGAGAAGCAGTCAGAATTGCTGGGCGGCAGCGGTGCTGCGTTTACTGGCAATATTGCAGATAAAAACGTCAACCAAACCCTGCTTGATTTGCAGTTTAGCCACTCTCAAAAAGAGGGCTACAAACTGGCAACGACCATTCTCTCTGAAATGGGTAAGGTCGCAAAACTGCATAACAGTAAGCCGATTAACACCAGCTTGGCAGTGTTACGTTCACCACAAATTCCATCGGTACTTGTAGAAACGGGCTTTATTTCGAATCCGACCGAAGAGAAGCTTCTTTTCCAACGTTCGCATCAAGACAAACTTGCGCGGGCTGTGACCAAAGCGGTCGTTAAATATTTGAAAGCGAATCCACCAGAAGGGATTGTTATTTCTAACGCGGCGGCATCTTCTAACTCTACCAGTCAGCACAAAGTACAGCGTGGTGAATCATTGTCTGTGATTGCGAAGAGGTACGGCTCGTCTACACAAGCATTATTGAAGTTGAATGGTTTGAAGTCGACGAGCTTAGCGGTAGGGCAAATTCTAAAAATTCCAAGCTCGGGTTCACAAGCGGCTACCACAACAAGCCGTAAAACGCTGACACACACGGTTAAGTCTGGAGAGTACTTAGGCAAGATAGCTAGCCGTTACAAAGTATCGGTAGCAAGCATTAAACGTGAGAACCGCTTGAAATCAGAAACCGTGAGAGTAGGCCAAAAGTTACGCATTACGGTTGAAGTAAAAGATATACCTCTACGTAAACATAAAGTCGCAAGAGGTGATTATCTTGGCAAGATTGCTTCGAAATATGGCGTGAGCGTCAACAGTATCCGTCAAGCAAACAAACTACGTTCCGATGAGTTGGCCATTGGCCAAGTGCTGATTATTCCGCACAAATAGTTGGCTAATGTTGAAGTAATGTTTAGAACATAGAAGCAATCTCAAACGCGAGAAGTGCTTCTATAAATGGCAGTAAGGTAGCTATACATATGACGATCAAAATACTGCCAGCTCGGCTAGCTAACCAAATCGCAGCGGGTGAAGTGGTAGAAAGACCTGCTTCTGTTGTGAAAGAGTTGGTTGAGAACAGTTTGGATTCTGGTGCGACACGTATCGATATCGATATCGAGAAAGGTGGCGCTAAGATGATCCGTGTTCGTGACAACGGCAAGGGCATTGTTAAAGATGAGCTTGCCTTGGCATTAAGCCGTCATGCTACCTCTAAAATTCATACTCTTGATGACCTTGAAGCGATCGTCAGCCTAGGTTTCCGAGGTGAAGCTCTGGCGAGTATTAGCTCTGTTGCGCGCCTAACTATGACTTCACGCCCTACGACTCAGGATCAAGCTTGGGCTGCACATAGTGAAGGTCGTGATATGCAGGTGAAACTGCAGCCAGCAGCGCATCCCATTGGCACCTCGGTTGAGGTATTGGATCTGTTCTTCAATACTCCGGCACGACGTAAATTCTTACGCACCGAGAAAACTGAATTCACGCATATCGATGAGCTGCTTAAACGCATTGCATTGAGCCGTTTTGATGTGACGATTAACCTTCGTCATAACGGTAAAATGATTCGTCAGTACCGCGCTGCAAAAACACAAGTTCAAGCCGAAAAGCGCATCGCAGCTGTATGTGGCAATCCTTTTGTTCGCCATATGCTTAAGATCGAACTTGAGCATCAAGGCTTAAAACTTCATGGCTGGATCACCACGCCTGAAGGAGCAAGACAACAAAGCGATCTGCAATACTGTTATGTGAATGGTCGTATGATGCGTGACAAGCTCATCAACCATGCGATTCGTCAAAGCTACGAAACTAGCTTGCGCCCCGACCAATTCGCTACGTATGTGTTGTTCATCGAGCTAGACCCACATCAGGTGGACGTGAATGTTCATCCTGCAAAACATGAAGTGCGTTTTCATCAAGCCCGCCTTGTACACGACTTTATCTACCAAGCCTTGAGTGATGGCTTAGCCCAAAGCAAACAAATTGATGCAGCACCGATCAAGCAGTCTGCGTTTCATCAGTCAGAAGTGATGCATCATCAGCAAGGTAGCTCGAATCCGGGTATCGGAGAGATTGCCAGTTTCTCAGAGCCTGAAAGCATAATGCCGAGCAGTTCAGAACAACCTCAAGTATCTGATAGTGAAAGATATGCTATTGAGCAAACGCCAGCCTACCCAAGAAAAGCCGAATCTGAACAGGTTTATGATAACCCTCAGCACAGCGTTAATGATGGTGGGCAGCGTTATAGCTCACCAGCTAACCGAGGTTCATCGTCTAGCAGAGGCTCGTCGGATCGCGAAACCAGTTTTACAGGCTCGCCTCGCCAAGAGTGGATAGAGTCTCGACCTGAACCTAAAAAAGAAAAAGAGCTGCACCAACATCATGGTGAGCCTGCTCCATCTAAGCGAGAAGTGAAGGCCTATAAAGAGCTTCTGAAAACGCCAGATTTTGATGACCAAGTTGTAGAACCATACTCACCTCACGAGCATGTGGCACCCGTAGAAACCAGAGACAGCATAGAAAATAAAGAAGCTAAGCCTGCTCAACAGAACCCTGTTCATTTAAAGCCAAGAGTACCTGTGACGGACTTAGGCAAAGCAGTCTCGGTAGTGGAACGCCAATATTTGGTAATGGGAAACAAGAACGGCAGTGTGTTGGTTTCTTTGGCTAAGGCTGAGTTATTGCGTGTTGTTGGTCAGCTTGATACGCGTGATGGCGCGTTAAAGAGCCAACCATTATTAGTGCCTTTATCCATCAAATTAGGCGCTGATTTAGTCGATGTCGCTAAGGCGCTAAGTCCAATACTGTCTGTGCTTGGTATCGAGCTTAAAGCTAGGAATAACGAAGCGATAATGGTGATGGGAGTGCCTTCTCCTTTGAGGCAGCAAAACTTACAAATTTTGATCCCAGATCTGTTATCTTACGCGGCTTCAATAAACGCTCAGGCCTCGGAAACTCAAGGCCATAGCTTTTCTAGCGATACGTTACCATTACTGGTTAACTGGATCGGGATTCAGACAGCACAAGTAAAAAACGACTACACTTTATCTGAAGCGGTTCAACTAGTTGGGGAACTTGAGCAACTTTGGCATGGTCTACTTCCATTAGATGATCCCGAATTTGTTAATCCTATCGACTTTTCTGCAACCATCGCTGCTTTTATGGCTTAGTTTTCAGGTGAATTTTCACAGCTGAGTTTTAGATAAATTAAGCTTATTTACGGCTTCGGCTGTTTACGATTTAACTGTTGCGATGAGGCTTTTCTTAGTAGACAAGAGTATCGCGACATGAAGCCTTTTAATTAAGTGCTCTAACAGAGAAATAAATACAAAATATCATGACTGAAAAATTACCTTTAGCGTTGTTTTTAATGGGCCCAACGGCATCAGGAAAAACAGATTTAGCTATCCGCTTGCGTCAGAAATACCCGGTAGAGATCATCAGTGTCGATTCGGCGCTAATCTACAAAGACATGGATATTGGTACTGCTAAGCCGGATGCAGGAGAGCTCGCGCTCGCGCCTCATCGCTTGATTGATATTCTCGATCCAAGCGAAGCGTATTCTGCGGCTGACTTTCGTCGTGATGCGATCAGTGAAATGAATAAGATTGTAGCGGAAGGTAAAATCCCGCTACTTGTTGGTGGCACAATGCTTTACTACAAGGCATTGTTGGAAGGTTTATCGCCACTACCCGCCGCGGATCAAGAGATTCGTAAGCAGATTGAAGCGGAGTCTATTGAACAGGGTTGGCAGGCATTGCATGATCAATTAAGAGAGATAGATCCCGTATCCGCTGAAAGAATACACCCAAATGATCCACAAAGGCTTTCAAGGGCATTGGAAGTTTATCGAATTTCGGGTAAAACATTAACAGAGCTAACTCAAACGAAAGGCGATAGCCTGCCATTTCGTGTAAAACAATTTGCAATAGCTCCCAAGGAAAGGAAAGAACTCCATCGCCGCATTGAGCTGCGTTTCGAGAAGATGATAGAAGCGGGATTTGAAGATGAAATGAAAGCGTTGTACGCCAGAGAGGATCTTCACCCTGAACTACCATCGATCCGATGCGTTGGTTATAGGCAGATGTGGGATTATTTAGATGGGAATTGCGATTTAGACGAAGCGGTTTTCCGTGGTGTCTGCGCAACCCGTCAATTGGCCAAGCGACAAATCACCTGGTTACGCAGTTGGGATGATTTAACTTGGTTGGATAGCGAAAACATTGAACAGGCGTTAGAAACTCTTTCAGATGCAATAGCATCTGATTAGTATTGCTGTGTATAATGTGATCGCTTTTGCGTGAATATACTCTGGAAAGGATCAGTTGTTGAGGCTTTTAAAAATCACAGCCTTTCAATAACAACGGAGTTTTTTTATTCGTTTAGCTCAGATGCAAAGGCCGCACCTTTTTGTGCACCACTAGCTAAATAATTACAACAAAATATAAATAAGGAAAATAAAATGGCTAAGGGGCAATCGCTACAAGACCCATTCCTAAATGCACTCCGTCGTGAGCGCATTCCAGTCTCTATCTATCTTGTTAACGGCATCAAGCTGCAAGGTCAGATCGAGTCTTTCGATCAATTCGTGATCTTATTGAAGAACACAGTAAACCAAATGGTTTACAAGCATGCGATTTCTACTGTGGTTCCTGCTCGTGCAGTGAGTCACCACAGCGGCGAGCAACAACGCGCGCCATCTGATCGTCCTGAGAAGACTGAAGATTAATCGTTCAATTGATACAGCTTGCGCTGTAATAAGGAGTTGGTTGCTTGTTTGACCGTTATGAATCCGGCGAGCGAGCCGTACTTGTTCATATCAACTTCACGCAAGAGGGAGAATGGGAAGACCTGAGCGAATGTGAAATGCTGGTCTCCTCAGCGGGGGTAGAAACGCTACAAGTGATTACTGGTAGCCGACAATCCCCACTCCCTAAATACTACGTTGGAGAAGGTAAAGCCCTAGAAATCGCACAAGCTGTTCAGCTAACCGGTGCTGAAATTGTGATTTTTAACCACTCCCTCTCTCCTGCCCAAGAGCGAAACCTCGAGCAATTGTGTAAATGTCGTGTGATTGATCGCACGGGTTTGATCTTAGATATCTTTGCACAACGTGCGCGAACTCATGAAGGTAAGCTACAAGTTGAGCTCGCTCAGCTTCGTCATATCTCTACTCGATTGATTCGTGGTTGGACTCACCTTGAAAGGCAGAAAGGTGGTATTGGTCTTCGTGGTCCAGGTGAAACTCAACTGGAAACCGATCGACGTTTGTTGCGTGACCGTATAAAGGCAATATTACGTCGTTTAGCGAAAGTCGCTAAGCAGCGTGAACAAGGACGACGTGCTCGTAATCGAGCTGAAATCCCAACAATTTCTTTGGTTGGTTATACCAACGCGGGGAAATCAACACTTTTCAATCGCATCACAAGTGCTGGTGTTTATGCGGCAGACCAACTGTTTGCAACCTTAGACCCAACACTACGTAAGATTGATTTGGCAGATGTCGGGCCTGCAATTCTCGCAGATACCGTAGGTTTTATCCGCCATCTACCACACGACTTGGTCGCTGCGTTCAAGGCTACGTTACAAGAGACGCAGGAAGCTGACATTTTGTTACATGTTGTTGATGCCAGTGATGACCGCTTTCGTGAGAACATTCAGGCTGTTCATGAAGTATTAGAAGAAATCGATGCTCATGAAGTGCCAACCCTTGTAGTCATGAACAAAATTGACTGCATGGAAGACCAAAAACCTCGAATTGAAAGAGACGAAGAGGGCGCACCTCGCGCTGTTTGGGTTTCTGCAATGGAAGGAGAAGGCATTGAACTGCTGTTTGAAGCTTTAACTGAGCGTTTAGCAAGTCAAATGGTTCAATTCCGATTGTGTATTCCACATCAACATCAGGGCCGTATTCGTAGCTTATTCTTTGAGATGAAATGTATTCAACAAGAAGAGTATGATGAAAATGGTAACTTGTTGATAGGTATCCGAATGCAACAAATAGATTGGTCTAAACTTGAAAAAAGAGAAGGGGCGCTCTTAGGTGGCTTTATCGTTACCAAAGAGACTGCTACAGTATAACGTCATATCAAATGATGGAGCTTTCTAATGGCGTGGAATGAGCCTGGAAATAACAACAACGGCGATAATAACGGCCGCGATAACGACCCTTGGGGTAAGAACAATAATCGCGGCGGCCGAGATCAAGGACCGCCAGACTTAGACGAAGTGTTTAGTAAACTAAGTCAAAAGTTAGGTGGCAAGTTTGGTAAAAAAGGTGGCAACGGTAACGGGCCATCTATTGGTGGTGGCGGTGCGATTGGCTTTGGTGTCATTGCTGTCATTGCGATTGCTATCTGGTTCTTCGCTGGTTTCTATACCGTTGGCGAAGCAGAAAGAGCAGTAGTACTTCGACTGGGTCAGTTCGACCGTATCGAGGAACCTGGTCTTAACTGGCACCCACGCTTTATCGATGAAATCAAAGATGAGCAACTGGTAAACGTTCAAGCGATTCGTTCTCTACGTGCTGCTGGCACCATGCTAACGAAAGATGAAAACGTTGTGACCGTTGAAATGGGTGTTCAATACCGTGTTTCTGACCCATACAAATACTTGTATCGTGTAACGAATGCAGACGACAGTTTACGCCAAGCAACCGATTCTGCGCTTCGTGCGGTAATTGGTGACTCACTAATGGATAGTATCTTGACAAGTGGTCGTCAGCAGATTCGTCAAAGCACTCAAGAAACGTTGAACCGTATTATTGATAGCTACGACATGGGTATTCTGATTGTTGACGTGAACTTCCAGTCAGCACGTCCACCTGAGCAAGTGAAAGATGCATTTGATGATGCTATCGCGGCTCGTGAGGATGAAGAGCGTTTCGAGCGTGAAGCTGAAGCTTACCGAAATGATATTCTTCCAAAAGCAACAGGTCGTGCTGAGCGTTTGAAGAAAGAAGCGGTGGGTTACTCAGAGCGCACAGTTAATGGTGCTCTAGGTCAAGTAGCTCAGTTCGAGAAACTGCTACCTGAATACCAAGCAGCTCCTGAAGTAACACGTAACCGTATGTACCTTGATACAATGGAAAAAGTGTACTCAAGCACATCGAAAGTCCTGATTGATTCTGAATCAAGCGGTAACTTGCTATACCTACCAATTGATAAGCTAGGCGCACAAGGTGGTTCTCAGTCGGGCACTCGCCCTGCAAAAACATCATCAACTTACGATCAAATTGAGTTAGAAACTCAAGCCGATCCAAAGTCTAGCACTCAAACTCGTTCAGACAGTTCACGTCAAGGGAGATACTAATAATGCGTAAATTAATGATCCCTGTATTAGTTGTGACGATTGCCCTTCTATTGATGTCACTATTTGTGATTCAAGAAGGCGAACGTGGCATGGTAATTCGTTTTGGTCGAGTTCTCGATGACAACGGCGTATCACGAATCTATGAACCAGGCTTGCACTTTAAACTGCCGATGTTTGATCGCGTAAAAGTACTTGATGCTCGTATTCAAACGATGGATGGTCGTTCTGACCGTTTCGTAACATCAGAGAAAAAAGACGTTCTAATTGATACTTACGCAAAATGGCGTATTGCTGATTTTGGACGTTTTTATCTGAGTACCGGCGGCGGCAATATCATGACGGCAGAAGCACTTCTTGAGCGTAAAGTGACAGATGTTCTTCGTTCTGAAATTGGTTCTCGTGAAATTAAGCAGATCGTGTCAGGCCCTCGTAATAAGGACATCCTGCCAGACTCTGCTGATAGCGAAGTTGTCACAACGGTAGCGGCTGCAGAAGCACTAGAAGTTGATGGCGAACGCGATAAGATCATGGAAAACGTTTTGTCTGGAACGGCAGAAAGTGCGATGGCTGATTTAGGTGTTGAAGTTGTTGATTTCCGAATGAAGAAGATTAACCTTCCTGACGAAATCAGTGAATCTATCTACCGCCGTATGCGTGCAGAACGTGAGTCGGTTGCTCGTAGACACCGTTCACAAGGTCGTGAGAAAGCAGAAGTTATCCGTGCTCAAGCTGAGCTAGAAGTCGCGACTGTTCTTGCTGAAGCTGACCGTACTGCTCGAGTGACTCGTGGTGATGCTGATGCAGAAGCAGCGAAGATCTACTCTGATGCATTTAGCAAAGACCCTGAGTTCTATGGCTTCATGCGTTCACTGCAAGCTTATGAGACATCATTTAGCGATAAGAGCGACATTCTAGTACTGGATCCGAAGACTGACTTCTTCCAATACATGAATCAAGCAAGCGGTGCTCCAGCAAAATAAGCTGATTCGTTAATTCATTAAATTAGCGAAGTACCTAAAAATCAAAAGGCTCCCATAATGGGAGCCTTTTTGTTTTCTATTCGTTGAAGACTGCAGGTTGACCATTGAATCTTCGAGGGAAGTCGTAGTGACAGCTCCGTACTTTGAGAAAACCTAGCGGTAGGTCATGAAAGCGATAACGGCACCAGCCACCACAAGACAACCGCCAATACGGCGCAGTTGGGTGTCTGGTTGCTCGCTCAGTTGCGCGACCATGTTTCTCCAGCCATTAGGTGCAATCAAGGGGCCGAGCCCTTCAGCGATAAGAACGAGCCCAATAGCGAGCCAAATTGATTGAGACATGGTTCTGCCTTTTGTCTATAAAATGCAATGATATCAGCATCTTTACACATTCGCCCTCAGTTATCTCTGGTTTATTTTTGTACAGCGTTAACGTTTATGAACAAAAAGTGACTGCAAGAAGTGTGATTCAGTGCTAGAATCCATTTTTAATTAGCAACAGAAATTGGAAAGATGGGAAATAACGTAGTCGTTCTAGGCACCCAATGGGGTGATGAAGGTAAAGGTAAAATCGTTGACCTTTTAACTGAAGATGCAAAATACGTGGTTCGCTACCAAGGCGGTCACAATGCAGGTCACACACTTGTAATTGACGGTGAAAAAACCGTTCTTCACTTAATTCCATCAGGCATCCTACGCAATAACGTTAAATGTGTTATTGGTAACGGTGTTGTATTATCGCCTGACGCACTTCTTAAAGAGATGAAGCCTCTTGAAGAACGCGGTATCCCAGTGCGTGAGCGTCTTTTCATCTCTGAAGCTTGTCCTCTAATTCTTCCGTACCATATTGCTATCGACAACGCGCGTGAAATCGCTCGTGGCGCTAAAGCTATCGGTACAACAGGTCGTGGTATCGGTCCTGCTTACGAAGATAAAGTTGCTCGTCGCGGTCTACGCGTTGGCGACCTTTTCGATAAAGAAGCATTTGCTGAGAAGCTAAAAGAAGTTATGGAATTCCACAACTTCCAACTAGAGCACTTCTACAAAGCTGAAACAGTAAGCTACGAAGAAGTACTTGAGCAAGCGATGAGCTACGCAGACATGTTAACTGCGATGGTTATCGACGTAACTGACGAACTAGACGCAGCACGTAAGCGCGGCGACAAGATCATGTTTGAAGGTGCTCAAGGTACGCTACTAGATATCGACCACGGTACTTACCCATACGTAACGTCTTCTAACACGACTGCTGGTGGTGTTGCTGCAGGTTCTGGTTTCGGTCCTCGTCACATCGGTTACATCCTTGGTATTACTAAGGCTTACTGTACTCGTGTTGGTTCAGGTCCATTCCCAACTGAGCTATACGATGGCCTTGAGAAGCAAGACCCAGTCGGTAAGCACCTAGGCGATGTTGGTCACGAGTTTGGCGCAACTACTGGTCGTCTACGTCGTACAGGTTGGTTCGATGCTGTTGCTATGCGTCGTGCAATCCAAATCAACTCTCTATCTGGTATGTGTCTAACTAAACTAGACGTTCTAGATGGCCTAGAAGAACTAAAAATCTGTACTGGTTACAAGATGAAAGATGGTTCTATCCTAGAAGTTTCTCCAATGGCTGCTGAGTCATTCGAAGAAGCGACGCCAATCTACGAAACAATGCCTGGTTGGTCTGAAAACACATTTGGTGCTAAATCTATCGACGCGCTTCCACAAGCTGCTCTAGATTACATCAAGCGTATCGAAGACCTAACTGGCGTTCCAATTGATATCGTATCAACTGGCCCAGATCGTAACGAAACTATCATCAAGGTTCACCCATACGGCGCATAATGCCCAGTTGAGTGATTACCACAGCACGAAGCGTACTGAGGTAATTAAAGTACTTTGATAATGAAATAGTTTTCTAAAAGCCGACTTTGTTAAGTCGGCTTTTTAATACCTGCAATTTGAAAACTAAGCCGCTCGTGATGATCTTTTGAACGCCATATGGCAAAATATTGCCCATTAGCGGCAAGTTTTGTCTAAAGCCGTCAAGGTTATTGCCGATACAGATATCATGGAAAGTGAAGTTCACCCTATTTTGGTGCGTGCAGAAATCGTCTGCTGCCCTCAATAGATAGCTTTAACGACAGATAATAGAGTGCAGGTATGAAGCTACGAATTGTAGCAGCTTCATTGATAGTGGCGCTGAGCTCACCCTTGAGTCATGCAGATTTGGCTGATGTGGGAGAGCCCGTTCCAATATATACAGAAGCTGAACTGATTAATTTAATCGAGAATAATCAACACCTAGAGCGAGTGAAAGCTGATAAGTGCCAGTTAGTTGAAGATATCGTTGCTCGTGCAACACGTATTAGCTTGCCTTCTTATGAGTTTTTATACGGTGATATGTTGGCTTGGGGTGTGTGTGTTCCGCAAGATGTAGAGCTTGGCCTTTACTATATGGAAAACGCGGCACATCAAGGTTTACCAGCGGCACTCGAGCAGTTAGGACGTTATTATTCTCTTGGCACTTTGGTGCAACAAGATAAAGAGCGCGCGATTCCGTATCTCCGAGAAGCAGCTTCAATGGGTAACTTAAGTGCAAGTATCCACTTAGCGGAACTCTTGCTACGTGATTACGGTAGCCCGTTAGATTATGAAGATGCTTATCGCTGGTTATACAACTCGGTGACAGCGGATCAAAGGCAACATAAGCGTATAACTGTGCTTCGAAGCGGTTTGGAGCGGAGAATGCCAGACAACATTATCGCTCGAGCAAAACGTCGAGACGTGTTCTGGTAATTACAATTATTAATTAAGGTTGATGATTAACGACTGCACTCGTTAACCATCAGTCTTGAACTAGAAATATATCGATATAAAAAGGCCTCATAGGTAAATACCTATGAGGCCTTTTTTGATCTGAACGGAAAACCGTTTATTTCATTCGATGACGTTACTGAACAACTTCACCAGATTCAATTACCGTCTTACGAACGACTTTGGTGAAATCGAGTGCTTCTTGGCGAATTTGATCTTCATCGACCGTTAGCATGTCGCGATCTTGCATGATGATCTTGCCATCAACGATGGTGTGACGAACGTTCCCCGAGTTAGCTGAGTAAACTAATGCAGAGTATGGGTTGTACACAGGAACCATGTTTGGAGCCTTGGTGTCGATCACTATGATGTCGGCTAGCTTGCCAGCTTCAAGAGAGCCGATCTTATCTTCCATGTGTAGTGCTTTTGCTGCGCCCATTGTTGCCATGTCGATCACTTTGATCGGCGGCATTGCAGCACGATCTTTATTCACCAATTTGTGAACCTTAGCGACTTGGTTGAACTCATCAATGGTGCTCAATGTGTTACCTGACATTGGGCCATCAGTACCTAAACCGATACGTACATTTTCGTCATACATCTTAAGCGCAGGTGACACGCCTTTTGCTGACTTGATGTTGGCACTCATGTTGTGAGCCACGCCCATATCTGATTTTTTCACTAGCTCGATATCATGATCGTCTACTAGGATCATGTGTGCGCCAACTAAGTTTTTGTTTAGTGCACCAATGCTGTCCATGTATTGAACCGGAGATAAACCTTCAGCTCGTTTTGCAATTTTTTCTTCTTCACGATGAGATTCAGCTAAGTGAATCATTACTGGAACATCAAGTTCTAGAGAAAGCTTTGCTACTTTTTGAAGGACTTCGGTTGTGTTTGTGTAAGGGGCGTGAGGAGCAAATGCAGGCGTAATACGCGGGTGATCTTTATATTCTTCAATGAAGTTTAAAGCGTATTTAATACCTTCTTCCGCGTTTGCTGCATCTGCCACTGGGAATTTGATTACTGTTTCGCCTAATACTGCGCGCATACCAATTTTATCAACAGTTTTAGCGACTTCGTCTTCAAAGTAGTACATATCAGCGTAAGTAGTTACGCCACCTTTTACCATTTCAACGTTACCAAGGTTGGCGCCTATACGAACCATATCGCGAGATACTAACTTAGCTTCAAGTGGGAAGATGTAGCGGTGCAAGCGATCAGGCACATCATCGGCCAACGAACGGAAAACCGTCATGGATACATGAGTATGAGTATTGATGAGACCTGGCATTACGATATCGCCATCAACGTCTAGCACTTGTTTAGCTTGGTACTGCTTCTCTAGTGAAGCATCGCCAACCGCAATGATTTTGTTGTCTTTGACCACAACAGTGCCGCTCTCGTAAACCGTTTTTTCTTGGTTCATGGTTAGAACCATGGCATCGGTTATCATCAGGTCAGCTTTTTCCATTGCTGAACTCGCAAATGGAAATAGAGCTAGGCTTGCCATCGCTGAAGCCAATAGGGTGCGTTTTAGTTTCATATCAATACTCAGAACAGGTGTTGTTAAAGTGTGTGGATAATAGTGTATTTCATTCATGGCGCAAACGTTTGTTTTATCGTTTGCTTGAAATTTTGATGATAGTCCGCGTCTATGAAGTGATGTTTCACAAAGTGAAGATATGTATCAATCTTAGGTTATTTTAGGCTTTTCCAAAGCATATCTGTAGCTTACCTCTAGCATCAGATATACTAGGGGTAATATACCTTCCTTGCTTAAGCAGGCCCGCCTATGTCAAAAAACACACCAATGTCAGAAAACACGACAGCGACAACCACTGTTGATCCTTTTGCCGACCGAGAGTCGAAAAATTACGAAAACCCAGTACCAAGCCGTGAGTTCATTATTTCGTTTCTAACAGACGCGAATATTCCTATGAACCGCAACGATCTATTCGAAGCTTTGGGTTTGGCTGGAGAGGAACAATATGAAGGGCTGCGTCGTCGTTTACGTGCAATGGAACGTGATGGACAGCTTATCTTTACCCGTCGTCAGTGTTACGCATTGCCTGAGAAGATGGAATTGATTAAAGGCTTTGTGATTGGTCATAAAGATGGTCATGGTTGGGTACGCCCAGACGGCAGTGTGGGTAAAGACAATGATATCGTGCTGCCGCATCATCAGATGAAAACCATCATGCACGGTGATTACGTATTGGTTCAGCCTACTGACAACAGTAAGCGTGGCCGTCGTGAAGGCCGTTTGGTTCGTGTGCTTGAAGAGCGTAAAACGCCACTTGTTGGTCGCTTCTTCCTAGAGTACGGCCATTCTTATGTGGTTGCTGATGATTCGCGTATTAGTCACGACATCCAGATCCCAACTGAGCATAAAGGCGGTGCTCGAATGGGTAATGTGGTTGTGATTGAAATTACGGACCGTGGTGGTCGTTCTCGTAACATGATGGGTAAAGTGACCGAAGTTCTTGGTGAGAATATGGCTCCGGGTATGGAAACGCAGATCGCGATCCGTACTCACCAGATCCCACAAGAGTGGCCTGAAGCCGTAGATAAGCAAATCGAAAATCTTGGTGAGCATGTTCCTGAAGAAGCAAAAGAAGGACGTGTTGATCTGCGTAAATTGCCATTGGTGACTATCGATGGTGAAGATGCGCGTGACTTCGATGATGCGGTTTACTGTGAAGCGAAGAAAGGCGGCGGCTGGCGCCTGTGGGTAGCGATTGCTGACGTAAGTTACTACGTTCGCCCAGAGACAGCGCTAGACAAAGAAGCGATTAACCGTGGTAACTCGGTATACTTCCCGTCACAAGTTGTCCCAATGCTGCCAGAAGTCCTTTCAAATGGTTTGTGTTCATTGAACCCTCAAGTCGACCGTTTGTGTATGGTGTGTGAGATGACTATCTCAGACAAAGGTAAACTGTCAGGCTACAAGCACTATGAAGCAGTCATGAATTCTCATGCTCGTCTTACTTATAACAAAGTAGGCGCGATCTTAGATGGCAATGAAGAGTTACGTGAACGTTACGAACCAGAAGTACCACATCTTGAAGAGCTTCATAAGATGTATAAGGTGCTTAAGAAAACGCGTGACGAACGTGGTGCGATTGAATTTGAAACGGTAGAAACTAAGTTTATCTTCAATGCGGATCGTAAGATCGACCGTATTGAGCCAGTAATCCGTAACGATGCACATAAGATCATCGAAGAATGTATGATTCTTGCGAATATCGCATCGGCATCTTACGTAGAAAAAGCAAAAGAGCCTGCGCTGTACCGTGTTCACGATACTCCGGGTGAAGAGCGCTTAATGGGCTTTAAGAGTTTCTTAAGTGAATTAGGTTTAACGCTGGAAGGTGGCCTGTCGCCATCTCCGGTAGATTATGCACAACTGATGCAGCAGATTAACGAACGTGAAGATCGTGAATTAATCCAAACTATGCTGCTGCGCTCAATGAAGCAAGCGGTATACAACGCGGATAACGCGGGTCACTTTGGTCTAGCTCTTAAGCGCTATGCTCACTTTACCTCGCCAATTCGTCGTTACCCAGATTTACTATTGCACCGTGCAATTAAGTACCTTATTGCGAAAGAAGAAGGTCGTAACAGCGAGCGTTGGACGCCAACCGGTGGTTACCACTACACTTTCGATGATATGGACTTCTACGGCGAACAGTGTTCAATGACTGAGCGTCGTGCTGATGATGCTACGCGTGAAGTGAACGACTGGCTGAAGTGTGAGTACATGCAAGACCATGTTGGCGAAGTGATGGATGGCGTGATTGCCAACGTGACTGGCTTCGGTTTCTTTGTGCGTCTAACGGAACTGCACATCGATGGTCTGGTACATATTTCTGCGCTAGCGAATGATTACTACCAATTTGATGCTGTTGGTCAGCGTCTAGTGGGTGAAAGCTCAGGTAATATCTACCGCTTGGGTGATTCGGTTAAAGTGAAGGTTTCTGCGGTTAACTTAGAAACTCGTCAAATCGATTTTGATTTAGAAGACACCGATCGTCAGCCGCGTGGTAAAGGTAAAACAGCCAAGAAGCGTGCTGCTGAAGCGATGAAAAAGGCGAAAAGCAAGAAGCGTTCAGCGGTGAAGAGCAATAAGCCGGGTGTACCTGCAACGCCTTTAGTTGAACCAACTAAGCGACCTGATGGAAGTAGCGAAAGTTCATCTAAGAAGAAAAAGCCAGCGAATAAAACTGGTGCTGCTAAAGCTCGTGCGAAGAAAAAGCGCGCAGCAAGCCGTAAGCCAAAGGCTGATAAGTCTTAAGCTATCGTCATTACAGTGACGAGTAGCGCTTAAACGTCTAACGAATTTAAATGCGAGAGTATCAGGCGGAAGATGCATGCTCTCGAAATAAACAATACAGAGATGGGTGCATCGGGTTTGATGACATTCACCTCTGAGCAATAAGAGTAACCAGAGACAATGAGTAACGAATTTATTTACGGTATTCACGCGGTGAAAGCCGTACTAGAAAAAGATCCAGCTCGTTTTATCGAAGCGTATGTACTGAAAGGTCGTCAAGACGATCGCCTGCTTCCATTACTGAATCAATTGCAGCAATTTGGTGTATCGATTCAACAAATGGGTCGTAAGCCGCTTGATGAAAAAGCACAAGGTGCGAATCACCAAGGTCTTATTGCTAAGGTGAAGCCTGCTAAGCAGCTTAATGAAACTCACCTAGATGATATCCTTGCGCAGCACGAACAGCCTCTGCTGTTGGTTCTAGACGGCGTAACAGACCCTCACAACCTAGGTGCTTGTCTGCGTAATGCGGATGCCGCGGGTGTTGCTGCTGTTATCGTACCGAAAGACCGCTCTTCGCCGCTAACAGCAACGGTAAGCAAGGTAGCGTGTGGTGCGGCTGAGACCGTTCCTCTAGTACGTGTAACCAACCTAGCTCGTACAATGCGTGCACTGCAAGAACAGGGTGTATGGTTTGTGGGTACCGCAGGTGAAGCAACGCATGATATCTACCAAGCGAAGTTAACAGGCCCTCTTGCTGTAGTTATGGGTGCTGAAGGTGACGGTATGCGTCGTCTAACGCGTGAAACCTGTGATGATCTGATTAAGATTCCAATGGCAGGTAGCGTGTCGAGCCTGAACGTTTCAGTAGCATCGGGCATCTGTCTGTTCGAAGCGGTACGCCAACGTTTAGCTCAGTAAACCTAGGTTCAGCAACATTTGACTCAGTTACGCTTGGTTTAGTTGTGTGTCTCTATGTTGTTTAGAGGTACTTGCTATATAAAGAGTTAAATGACTTTAAGTCTATGAATTTATTAACGCTCACCACTTGCTGGTGGGCGTTTCTTTTTAGGGCCTAGAGTGACAAATTGACAGAATCACAGATGGCTAGATGGCGAAAGAAAAACTGTTTCATTATTAGCCAAATACCGCTTGCCAATACCGGGTTCTTTCTATAATATTTGCCGTCCTTAAAACTCGGTCATTTTTCTTTAGTTCCTTGCTTCCCTTGGACGACCGAGCCTTTCGTGGAAGCTAATAATCCGTAAGGAGCAACCAAATGCGTCATTATGAAATCGTATTCATGGTTCACCCTGATCAAAGCGAGCAAGTTGCTGGCATGATCGAGCGTTACACTGGTTCAATCACTGAAGCTGGTGGTACTATCCACCGTCTAGAAGACTGGGGCCGCCGTCAAATGGCTTACCCAATCAACAAACTTCACAAAGCTCACTACGTTCTTATGAACGTTGAAGCTGGCCAAGAAGTGATGGACGAGCTAGAAACTGCTTTCCGTTTTAACGATGCAGTTCTACGTAACATGATCATGCGCACTAAAGGCGCTGTGACTGAGCAATCTATCATGCTTAAGCAAAAAGAAGAGCGTGCAGAGCGTGCTCCTCGTCGTGATGACCGTGAAGAACGTGCACCACGTCGTGAAGAAGAAGCTAAGCCAGAAGCTGCTGCTGAGTAATTCTTTTTTGGCCTTTTAGGTCATTAAATTTTATTCAACTCGTTTAGGTATTCCCACTACAAGCATTTGCTTAGACTTATTTATAAGTTCGTGTGAGTACCGCATTATTAAATTTAGATCAGGAGATAGCCCATGGCTCGTTTCTTCCGTCGTCGTAAATTCTGCCGTTTTACTGCAGAAGGCGTACAAGAGATTGACTA
This sequence comes from Vibrio sp. 10N.222.54.E6, assembly GCF_041473955.1. Lineage (NCBI taxonomy): Bacteria > Pseudomonadati > Pseudomonadota > Gammaproteobacteria > Vibrionales > Vibrionaceae > Vibrio > Vibrio sp. 10N.222.54.E6. The sequence continues at coordinate 121,611 of NZ_JBFRTD010000033.1, forward strand.
CAAAGACGTAGCAACTCTAAAAAACTACATCACTGAAGCTGGTAAAATTGTACCTAGCCGTATCACTGGTACAAGTGCTAAATACCAACGTCAGCTAGCTCGCGCTATCAAGCGTTCTCGTTACCTAGCACTACTACCGTACACTGACAAGCATCAGTAATCGGTAATAGTTAATAATAGTTTAAGAGGACTAAGATAATGCAAGTTATTCTACTTGATAAGATCGGTAACCTAGGTGGCCTTGGCGACCAAGTAAACGTTAAATCTGGTTACGCTCGTAACTTCCTTATCCCACAGGGTAAAGCAGTTATGGCAACTAAAGACAACGTTGCTATGTTCGAAACTCGTCGTGCAGAACTAGAAGCTAAAGTTGCTGAGCAACTAGCTGCTTCAGAAGCTCGCGCTGAGAGCGTTAACACTCTAGAAGGCGTTACAATCGCTTCTAAAGCTGGTGACGAAGGTAAACTATTCGGTTCTATCGGTACTCGTGACATCGCTGACGCTATTACAGCGGCAGGTGTTGCAGTAGCTAAGAGCGAAGTACGCCTACCTGAAGGCGCTCTACGTAACATCGGCGAATTCGAAGTAAGCATCCAACTTCACTCTGAAGTTTTTGCTACTGCGAAAATCGCTATCGTTGCAGCTGAGTAATTTCAGTACCAAGACGAATTCTTTCTTTTGAAAGTTTTAAACACCAGCTTCGGCTGGTGTTTTTTTATGTCTGCAATATGAGTTTTAAGCTTTTTGGAACAGCGACGATTGCAGGAATAGGAAGCACTAGAGAGGAGGGGCTTACATAGTAAAAACGAGGGTGTTCTTTATCGATACACCGTTATACCCGCTCTCAAATTTAGAATTGAAAAAGTAGATTTACAGACAGTACGGAATCTTCTTTGTTCAACCCTTCCGGTACCTTGTCGTGGTACTGTCGAGAGTGAGCAATTTTTAGTGCGATATTGTCGGTAATATCGTTGATGGCTTCTAATTCAGTATCAAATTTTAGGTTGCTGTGGCCAGACACCAACGTCACATCGGCTTTGAGCTTCAAATTTTTCAATACCTGCCATGATGTATTTACATTGCCACGGAAAATCGCTTCTTCAACGATCTCTGGGAAGATGATGTCATCGTCGTCTAATTCATCGAGATTAGGCTCTTGGTAACGAAAACCCGGCCCCACTTCGACCTCCAACACAAACTCTTCTGTATTCGAAAACTGATAACCTAGACCGCTAGAAACGGTGTAGTCCTTAAAATAAGCACTGTATCGTGAATCGACCCCTTTAAAGCTGCCATAGAGGTAGGTTTTCGGACTTAACTTGTAGTCACTCTGAGCAGAATATGTCGATTGCCTTTTATCTTCTTCGCCATCTTTGTAGAGATTGTAATATTTCCATTCGCCACTGGTTCTATGACGGCCAGCCGTGTACTCACCGTTCAGGCGTGCATTAAGCGATCGAGAATCAGAATTACCAGTATGCGACTGATATCCAAATTCGACTTCAGTATTCAGTGGGTTCGGCAGTTCTGAATCACTCGGTGCGATATCCATATCTTTTTCAAGTGTCGGTGCAACGACGATCGGCTCAGCAGCAGGTTCTGGTACCACTATCGAGTCGAGGATTGCATCAACAGAGGCTTTAGCATCATCCGCTAAGGCCGACGGAGTGCTCAGGAGACCGATGCTTAGAAGACCAGTGTTCAGAGCCAATAATTTGGACACGCATACCTCAGTTATACAGTGAATGAATGGAAGGATCGTAATGCTACCTTTGGTTAATTCCGTCAGCAATAGGTAAATTCTTGCTGAAGAATAAAACAAACTCATAGGATCGGATTACAAACGGATGTTCTTGGGTATAATGAACGATCATTATTAGTTATTGAGTGTAGTCATAGTGGATACCAAAAGTCAGAAATCAGCCAACGATCAGGTGGACGCCATCAAGGTCCCGCCACATTCATTAGAAGCTGAGCAATCTGTTATTGGCGGTTTGTTATTGGATAACGAACGCTGGGATACGGTGGCCGAAAAGGTTGTGGCCAAAGACTTTTATAGCCGTCCTCACCGTCTGATCTTTGAAGCGGTAAAGGATATCCTTGAAGAAAGCTCTCCTCTGGATCTTATTACACTCTCTGAACATTTAGAGCTGCGTGAGCAACTTGAAGAAGTGGGTGGCTTTGCTTACCTTGCTGACCTAGCGAAAAATACGCCAAGTGCGGCAAACATCAATGCCTATGCAGATATCGTGGCACAACGTGCATTGGTGCGTAGCCTGATTGGTGTGGCAAATGAAATTGCGGATTCTGGTTATGACCCTCAAGGTCGTACATCGGAAGAACTTGTTGATCTTGCTGAGAGTAAAGTTTTCGCGATTGCCGAAGGCCGAGCAAGTGAAAATGAAGGTCCACAAAACGTTGATAGCATTCTAGAGAAGACGCTAGAACGTATCGAAATCTTATATAAATCGCCACAAGATGGTGTGACTGGTGTCGATACTGGCTTTAACGACCTCAATAAGAAGACAGCAGGCCTTCAGGGTTCTGACTTAATCATTGTTGCTGCGCGTCCATCGATGGGTAAAACCACGTTTGCGATGAACCTATGTGAAAACGCAGCGATGAAGCAAGACAAGCCAGTGTTAATCTTCTCGCTAGAGATGCCAGCTGAACAGCTGATGATGCGTATGCTTGCATCACTTTCTCGCGTAGACCAAACCAAGATTCGTACCGGTCAGTTAGACGATGAAGATTGGGCTCGTATCTCGTCGAGTATGGGTATTCTGATGGATAAGAAGAATATGTATATCGATGACAGCTCGGGTCTAACGCCAACAGAAGTACGTTCTCGAGCTCGACGAATTGCTCGTGAGCATGATGGTATCTCTATGATCATGATAGATTACCTTCAATTAATGCGTGTACCTTCGTTATCTGATAACCGTACTCTAGAGATCGCCGAGATTTCTCGCTCATTGAAAGCACTAGCAAAAGAGCTCAACGTACCAGTTGTGGCACTTTCTCAGCTTAACCGTTCCCTAGAGCAACGTGCTGACAAGCGCCCAGTTAACTCGGATTTGCGTGAATCAGGTTCGATCGAGCAAGATGCCGACTTAATCATGTTTATCTATCGCGATGAGGTTTATAACCCAGATAGTTCATTGAAAGGCATCGCTGAAATCATCCTTGGTAAGCAACGTAACGGTCCGATCGGTTCGGTTCGTCTTACGTTCCAAGGTCAACACTCCCGATTTGATAACTATGCAGGTCCTGCATTTGATGATGAGTAATCACTAATGACTTACATGAAAGCAGCGACGGCGAGTATTGACTTAAACGCGCTTGAACATAACCTGAACCAGATAAAGTCGAAGGCTCCTCATTGCAAGGTAATGTCTGTTGTGAAAGCCAATGGCTACGGACATGGCTTACTGCATATTGCCAAGCATTCAAAAAGCTCTGATGCTTTTGGTGTGGCGCGTATTGAAGAAGCATTACAGCTTCGTGCTGGTGGCATTGTTAAACCTATTTTGTTGCTAGAAGGGTTTTATTCTTCGGGCGATTTGCCAATCTTAGTGACCAATAACATCCAAACAGTAGTGCATTGCGAAGAGCAATTAAGCGCGCTAGAGAATGCAGAGTTGGAAACACCTGTTGTGGTTTGGCTAAAAGTCGACAGTGGTATGCATCGCCTAGGTGCTCGTCCTGAGCAATACCAAAACTTTGTTGAGCGCTTACATCAATGTGCGAATGTCGCTAAACCTCTGCGCTACATGAGCCACTTCGGTTGTGCTGATGAACTTGATAGAGCAACCACCGTTGAACAGACCGAGCTTTTCTTATCGCTCACCGACGGTTGTGAAGGTGAGCGTTCACTTGCTGCTTCTGCGGGTCTATTAGCTTGGCCAGACAGCCACCTTGACTGGGTTCGCCCGGGAATTATCTCTTACGGTGTTTCTCCTTTTGCTGATAAATCAGCGCAAGACCTCGGCTTTTATCCTGTAATGACTTTGACCTCGCACCTGATAGCCGTTCGTGATGTTAAAGCGGGTGAAAGTGTGGGTTATGGCGGTAACTGGACCAGTGAGCGAGATACCAAGGTTGGCGTGATCGCGATAGGTTATGGTGATGGTTATCCTCGCACTGCTCCTAACGGCACTCCAGTGTTCGTTAACGGCCGAAAAGTACCGATCGCCGGACGTGTATCAATGGACATGCTAACGGTTGACCTTGGCCCTGATGCGGCAGATAAAGTCGGTGATGAAGCAACATTATGGGGTAAAGATTTACCTTCAGAAGAAGTCGCAGAACATATTGGCACTATCGCTTACGAGCTGGTCACTAAGCTGACTTCGCGTGTTGCGATGGAGTACGTGAAGTAGCTAATACGAAGTAACTAAATGTGAAGTAACTAATGCGAAGTAACTATGGATCCTATAAGTAAATGATGTTCATACGAACGACTCGACACTGGTTAATGTCTGCAATGGCATTACTTGGTGTCAGCTTGTCTTCTCCCGCTGTGAGTGAAGAAAAAGATTCAGCCTTTGTTCCTTTCTATTTTAGTACTGAAACCATGGGTAATACCTTCGGGGTTGCTGGTGTCGCAAAGGGTGTTTGGCAACCTCAAGCCGCTCTGTTTGGCATGGCGCTTTATTCAGATAAAGACAGCTACGTCGGTTTCTTATCAGCCTTTAACTTCGCACTGTCTGAGAACGTATTGTTCAGTACTCAGATGTACCAAGCTCGCTTTAACGAAAACCCGTATTACATTGGCTCTCAAGGCGATAATGATTCATCCATTGATGATAAAACCATTGCCGACGGCTTAGAAGAAAACTATCAGGTTGAGTTTAAGTATCTGCTGCCTTGGGGCAATGTTGCAGAGCATGGCTTGCTAGGAGCTTTCCAACCCATCAAAGATGTGAGCTTTGCTTCCCCATTAGAGTCAGGTGTCAGTTCGATTGTCTTTACGCCTTTCTATACGGCTCGTGAGCTAGAAGGCTTAAACAATAGCGAACAAGCGACAGGTTTTAGTTTGGCGTTTGATTGGGATAACCGTGATAGCACACGCAACCCAACCAAGGGGTCTCATACCAATCTTGAGTTTACTACCGGCGCTGAAAGTTGGTCTAACGATGACTTATGGCTGAAGTGGACATTCCAAAACAGTCAGTATTTTGCATTGGGTCCTTTGGGGAACTTGTTCGACCAACAAGTCGTGGCATTTGATGTCTATACCGCTGACACACCTACGTGGGGCAACTGTTCAGGGCAAGATTGTGCTCGTCCACCGGAAACAGAGCAAGCTCGACTCGGTGGCTTATATCGCTTAAGAGGTTATACCGGAGGCCGTTACCACGGTCGTTCTGCTATTCACTACTCTGCGGAATATCGAGTGCTTCCTGATTGGCAACCGCTGGACGATATCCCACTGATTAACTACTACGATTTGCCTTGGTGGCAGTGGGTGGCGTTTGCTGAAGTCGGGCGTGTTGCTGATGAGTACGATATCAAAACACTGCACACAGACATGAAATGGAGCCTAGGCGGCGCAGTTCGTTTCCAGGTTGAAGGCATTGTTGTACGTGCTGAATTAGCGCGAGGCGGTGATGAAGGGACCTTTAGGGTTATGATAAACCAGCCTTTCTAATTCTGGTTTTACCAACTCGACTCTCTTATATTTTTAAAGGGTGACACATAACTGTGTCACCCTTTTTTGTTTTCTACCATTATGTTCGTTAAGCGGTATTTCATTGTTGATGACGTAACGTTACTCACCTTGAATGGTCGCAATAACGGTACGACTTCCGCCACAATCTCGGTGTTCACCTAAGTAAATGCCCTGCCATGTCCCTAATGCTAGACGACCATTGGTAATTGGAATTGTCACACTGGTACCAAGTGTCGATGCTTTAATGTGAGCGGGCATATCATCATCACCTTCGTAGGTGTGCTTGTAGTAGGGTGCTCGTTCGGGAACAAACTTATTAAAGTGTGATTCCATATCAGTGCGGACAGTAGGGTCTGCGTTCTCATTTAGCGTAAGGCTAGCAGATGTATGCTGAATGAATAGATGTAATAAACCAACAGACAGTGAATGGATATCGGATATCTGTTGTTCAATTTCATCAGTGATGAGATGAAATCCACGTTTTTGTGCGTGTAGGTGTATCGTCTTCTGAATCCACATACGCCATCCTCTATAATGTATTTGGAAAAAAAGTGGTTTAACGCTATCTTTTGAACTTGAATTTATCAGGTTTCGCTCACATTTAATGAAGTGAGCGCTAGAGTCAGTACCGATTCTTCTATCAGGAAATCTAATTCTGATTTATCTCAAGGTACCGCTCTTCATATGCGGCATAATACGTCGTGAAAAAAAATTACAAAGAATCTTTCAGTGGTGATGCGATTTGGTCATCATAGAAAAATATAAACTTTCGCCTAATCGGGGGTTCTATTCATCACTTTGGTGACGTCTAGAATAAAACCTACAGTAACATCGGGATAGATACCATGTTGAAAAATATCAACCCAACGCAAACACAAGCGTGGAAAGCTCTAACTGCACATTTTGAGTCTGCTCAAGATATGGATATGAAAGAGCTATTTGCTCAAGATGCAAAGCGTTTCGAGAGCTTCTCTACTCGTTTCGGTTCAGACATCTTAGTGGATTACTCTAAGAACCTTATCGACGCTGAAACGATGCAGCACCTATTTGCTCTTGCGAACGAGACTGAAGTTAAGTCTGCAATCGAAGCAATGTTCGGCGGTGATGCAATCAACAAGACTGAAGGTCGTTCAGTTCTTCACACTGCGTTACGTAACCGTAGCGACAAGCCAGTAATGGTTGATGGCAAAGACGTAATGCCAGCAGTGAATGCAGTACTAGCAAAAATGGAACTGTTCACACACCGTATCGTTTCTGGTGAGTGGAAAGGTTACACAGGTAAAGAGATCACTGATGTAGTTAACATCGGTATCGGCGGTTCAGACCTTGGTCCATACATGGTAACTGAAGCACTTACGCCATACAAAACTCGCCTAAACATGCACTTTGTTTCTAACGTAGACGGCACTCACATCGTTGAGACACTAAAGCCTCTTAACCCAGAAACAACACTGTTCCTAGTGGCATCTAAGACATTTACCACTCAAGAAACAATGACGAACGCACACTCTGCGCGTGATTGGTTCTTGGCTGAAGCGGGCGACTCAGCACACGTTGCTAAGCACTTCGCAGCACTATCAACAAACGCGGCTTCAGTTGCTGAGTTTGGTATTGATACTGACAACATGTTCGAATTCTGGGATTGGGTAGGCGGTCGTTACTCACTATGGTCAGCGATCGGTCTTTCTATCTCACTATCTATCGGCTTCGATAACTTCGCTGAGCTACTCGATGGCGCACATGAGATGGATAACCACTTTGCTTCAACGGAATTTGAAAGCAACATTCCAGTGATCCTTGCGTTAATTGGTGTTTGGTACAACAACTTCCACGGCGCTGAGTCAGAAGCAATCCTACCTTACGATCAATACATGCACCGTTTTGCTGCTTACTTCCAGCAAGGTAACATGGAATCTAACGGTAAATTCGTTGACCGTGAAGGTAACCCAGTAGAATACCAAACAGGCCCTATCATCTGGGGTGAACCTGGTACAAACGGTCAGCACGCGTTCTACCAACTGATTCACCAAGGCACTAAGCTGATCCCATCAGACTTCATTGCTCCGGCTATCAGCCACAACCCAGCATCTGATCACCACCAGAAGCTAATGTCTAACTTCTTTGCTCAAACTGAAGCGCTAGCTTTCGGTAAGACAAAAGAGACAGTAGAAGCTGAATTCCTAGCGGCTGGCAAAACAGCTGAAGAAGTTGCTGAGCTAGTACCTTTCAAAGTATTTGAAGGTAACCGCCCAACGAACTCTATTCTTGTTAAGCAAATCAACCCTCGCTCTTTAGGTAACCTAATCGCGATGTACGAGCACAAGATCTTCGTTCAAGGCGTTATCTGGAACATCTTCAGCTTCGACCAATGGGGCGTAGAACTTGGTAAGCAACTAGCAAACCAAATTCTTCCAGAGCTTGCAGACGATGCACAAGTAACGTCTCACGACAGCTCTACTAACGGTCTAATCAACGCATTTAAAGCGCTGAAAGCTTAAGACTGTTTAAGTAACACCAAGTAATAATTGTAAACGCCAACCTTTCGGTTGGCGTTTTTTATGTCCGTTGATTTACGGCAATAAAAAAAGGCTGACGTATGTACGTCAGCCTTTCGCTTTTTATTTAGTCGATTGTCTCTATTCGAAACAGATCTCGATGAAAGCATTACCCCACTGAGATGAGAAAGGCATGATGATGATTGCGCCTTCACACTTGTGACGAATAGTATGGCCTTTACCTGAAACCACGATTGGCGTTGCCATATCGAAGTCAAAGCCGCTTTCTGCAAGAATACGCTTTGCGCCACCGGTTACCATGTTAGTGATTTCACCCACCATGTCGGTCACTTCTTCGTTCAAACCGTTTGGTCGTTCACCTAGCATGTTTTCCATGATTTCTAGAGCAAGCCCTTCATCAAAGGTGATCGACATTGAGCCACGAGACTGTGTACCAACCATACCAATTAGGCCGGACACATCACCACGAGCGATTTCATCTTTCTTCACTCTTGGTTTCTGAGGCTTTAATTCTAGAGATGCCATCGTTTTTAGTACGTTCATCAAAGAAGCTAAAAACGGGTTTACAAATTCAGCGCGCATAATGTTCTTCTATAATCTTATTCTTTCATTTCGGAGGAGCAAGTTTGGCAAATGCCATGTGATTCAATGACATGGTTGGTCAACTTGAATCCATGCTGCTCGGCGTTACTCGCGAGTAGGGCGACAAGCGCATCGTCTTGTAATTCTATCACAGTGCCACATTTATCGCAGATCAGTAATTGGGAAAAATGCGTGTTGGCATTGCAAGAGCAGCAGCATATAAAGCTATTCGTTGACTCAACTCGGTGAATGAACCCTTGCTCTAACAAAAAATCCAAAGCGCGATAAACTGTAGGAGGCTTGGCTTGCGGTTCACTGACTTTCAATTGCTCTAATAATTCATAAGCACTGGAGGCTTTTTTATTAGATAGGATAAGCTCAAACACTCGCTTTCTTTGGGGTGTTAGCCTAACACCTCGCGATACGCATATCCCTTCAACTTGCTCTATTAATGTGTGGTCCAAATTTTTCACCGTTCAATCAAACATCCCCATTTAGCCCCTATTGCTAGGTAACCTTGTTTGAGGAGACATTGATTTTATTAAAGTCAGGTACAGAGCGTATTGTGACCTACGACTTTGAATAAGACAAGGTAACTCAAAACGACAGTGTGACTCAAGGCATAACTGATTAATCAAGCTGAATTAGAGATCTGGTGAATGAGTTTGAAAATATCAAGTGCAACAATGTGCTTATTGAGCGAGAGTTCTCAATCGACATTGGCCTGTCATCGGCTAAAAAGGGTTTAGTGTTATCTGGCGCAGGAGCGGTTTTGGCAGCTGGTCACCCTGAAGTTATCACCGCGAGCGTATCGGCAGACGGTGTTCAATTCGGTGGCATTATTGGCGCAAGTGCTCCAATAGTATTTGGCCTATGGGAAACCCTACGCAATGAGTTTAAGTAATGGCAGAGTATCAAACAATAATTGTTGCCGTTGTTAGTGCCTTGTCTAGTGAGGTGGGGGAGGTATTACACTTAAAACCGATGTTAAGTGGCTGCGCTTAATGATGGAAAAGATGGATGAGCGTTTGACGTATCTAGAACAAAAAAGCCCCTGAAAAGGGGCTTTTTTGTTGGTAATGTATATTTAAGCCATAGCGACATTCTCTGCAGTCTCAAAGGGCTTTTTTCGCTCAATTTCTCTACGTTGAATAACTTTAGCTATGCTTCTCAGGATGCTTTCTTTAGCGTTCAGAATAGTCACTTGTTTTACGAAGGCATCAAGACCATGCTTGGCCACTAATACGCCGAAAAGCTCATCGGAATATGATTCAGATATGGAGTTGACGGACTCTAGATCTACTTCAACTGCATCGCCAAACAGTATTGCTTCTTCAAGAGCCTTACGTTCTACCGAGGCTGTTCTTCTTGAAGCTAAATCACTTTTATTTATTGCTATTTTAGTTTTCATTATCATCCCCCCCTGAGTTGTTCCATCAACGCTAAGAGTTGTTCATCGACTGTATCGTTTATCTCTTCACAAAGTAAAGATAGCTTAAATTTACAGCTTATTGCAACGCCTTTCCAATAAGTTGGAAGCGTTTCTTGTACTCTTTCACCATCTTCATTGATATTTAAGAGGCATCTTCCAGAAGCGATTGTCAGCGTTCCTTGGAATTGTTCAATTAATCGAACCAAATGAGCTAAGCCCAAGCCTTGGTGGTGGTTTACTGTATAATCTGAACCAATACCACCACCGTAAGGAGAGTTACCTATGTGTTCTGGTGGTAATTGTTGAGCCCATGGGTCGCTGTCATCTGCATGCTTTGTTGAGTTCCCTTCTTCTATACACCAAAGCAACGCTTCTTGATCACATGTGATGCCGTGTAACTGAGCTTTGCCTGAACGTCTCATTTCTTCTAAGAAACCTAAGCCTTTATCCGCGATCGCAAACTCTAAGTGAAAGTCCGTCTTGTTAGTCCCAGGAACTGCGTTTTTTTGCGCCATAGAAAAGCCCGTTGATTGGCCATGTGACCATACATTGTCATGCAACTCGCCTACAACATGATACAGCTGAACTAACCCGTCGGGAGAAGGACCTTCAACGTTGTCAGTGAAATGACGTAAGCAGCTGTTTATAGATGTAGTTACATCGTCAGTTGCTTCTGCTGAACATAGCTGGGTTATAGGAGTGTAAGTTACTCCATTCTTTATTCTTACCGGTTCCGGACAATTCCAAAGGATATGGTTCAAACCTAAAGTTCTGAGGTATCCAGCTATTTTTGGATCACAGTCAAAATTACGCTCAGGAGTTCTCTTGTCTTTGAGGTACGCTGTTAGTGTTGATAAAAAACCCGGAGAATAAAAATCCTTAGCGAGATAGTAAGCGTTATATTCATGTTCGTAATCCTCTGGAATTTCTTTCAGAGCTTCGCTAAGTCCTTTTCCCATAGTGGCCTCTTGGTGTGCATATTAACTTTTTGACAATATTGGGTTGCCTAGAGTTACTTTCAAGGTCTTGTTTTTATTGATAATCTTGCCACCCATTTGTGTGGGGTTATTACTTTTTATTTATCAGTCGTTTAATGATTTCTTATGAAGGTTTGCTGGGAATGATTGAGTATAAACTTGCCACAAAATATTTAGATATCTATGCCCAGTCACTTGAGCTACTTCTTCAATAGAGTAGCCCTTTCCAAACAACTGACTTGCTCCCTCTCTTCGTAGGTCGTGATACCTCAAATCCTCAATACCCAATTCGTTTCTCACTCGCTGAAAGCCTGCACTAACACTTCGTGAGTTGTAGGGAAAAATAAGTTGGTCTTTGTTCCTGAATGTTTTCGATTCCCTGTGTATAATCGCCGAATTATTTTTGACTACAATGTCCACTGTGAAGCGTGATTCACCGCTTTGAAGTGTTCTTTTTAATGCTAGATGCCTTCGTTCCACTCCATCAATACGTACTATAAGCGTACTGAGTGGGGGAGCTTGCGGCTGAACTAGCGAGTTTCTGTATATATATGCAGTGTATAGATTTTGAGTAACGCTTTATGAAACCTGACAATACCAGTAAATACGCGGCTAACCGCTTATCCGTTGCACCCATGTTGGATTGGACTGACCGCCACTGTCGTTACTTTCACCGTTTGCTATCTCAGCAGACGCTTCTGTACACGGAAATGGTCACAACTGGTGCGATCTTACATGGTAAGGGCGACTTTCTAGAGTATAACGAGCAAGAACACCCATTAGCACTTCAACTTGGTGGTTCAAACCCGGTTGATTTGGCGGCTTGTGCCAAGCTTGCTGGTGAGCGTGGTTATGATGAAGTGAACCTCAATGTAGGTTGTCCTTCAGACCGAGTTCAGAATGGTCGCTTTGGCGCTTGCCTAATGGCTGAGCCCGAGCTGGTGGCAGACTGTGTGTCAGCGATGAAAGAAGTCACAGATATTCCAATTACGGTAAAAACGCGTATTGGTATCGACGACCAAGATTCTTACGAGTTTCTGACTAAGTTTGTTTCTACTGTTTCTGAAAAGGGCGGTTGTGAGCAATTTACTATCCATGCGCGTAAGGCGTGGTTGAGTGGCCTTAGCCCGAAAGAGAACCGTGAGATCCCACCGCTAGATTACGATCGTGCATACCAAATCAAGAAAGACTTCTCAGATCTAGTGATTGCGGTAAATGGTGGCATTACTACATTAGAACAAACTAAAGAGCACTTGCAGCACCTTGATGGTGTGATGATTGGTCGTGAGGCATACCATAGCCCGTTTATCTTGGCTGAAGTTGATCAGCAGATCTTTGGTTTAGACACGCCAATCAAGAAGCGTTCACAAGTAGTTGAAGAGATGTACCCGTACATTGAGCGTCAGCTTTCGAATGGAGCGAGCCTTGGTCATATCTCTCGTCATATGCTGGGTTTGTTCCAAAGCATGCCGGGTGCAAGACAATGGCGTCGTTACATCAGTGAGAATGCACATAAGAAAGGCGCGGGCATTGAGGTGATTCAGACGGCATTGGCTAAGATCCCTAAAGAGCTAAACGTATAGACACCCTCAAGGTTAAAGCAAAAGCCAAGAACTAAAAGTTAAAAGCTTAAAGAACAAGGCTAAATTCGCCATTAGAGGCTAAATTTACCATTGTGAGTTTCCGAAAAGCCACGCATGAAGATGTGTGGCTTTTTATTTGCCTGATAAATAAGGAGTTTATGGTTGTATCTAACTTGGTATGGAAGCTGCAATGTTAGAAAGTAGGAAAGATAGGTCATGAACTCATTAGGGAGACCATTATGTTTGAATTAATCTTTGTTCTTATTTTCGTCGCAACTTTACTCGTTACTGGTATTACGTTTATGACGGTACTAGCGGCAACCGGAATCGCGTTAGCGGTCATGCTGGTCTTAGGTATGATGGGGGTTGTGTTTAAACTGCTGCCTTGGCTGATCGTGATTGCAGTGGGTGTGTGGTTTTTCAAAAACTATGTACACAGCTCTAACCAAAGACGTTATTAAGGTCATCGTGTCGTCAAATCTTTACTCGTCAGCGGTTTATCGTTTTAGAATTTAAGATGTGTGGTAGAATTTTCCCCAATAATCTATGAATGTGCATACAATTAGCACAACGATATGGAATTGGAGCTATCTCAAATGAATAAAATGCCATTAATTGCTTTAGTGGGAATGCTTTCTTTAAGTTCGGCTGTGTCCGCTGAAGAAGAGTTTTCTTACACGACTAAGATCGGTGCTGATATGTGGTGGGGAAGTACAAAGCTGAACGAAGCTAGGTCGAGTGACTCAAACTCACCTTCGTTGTATTTCGCATTTGAGCATAATGCCCCTAAGCTGCCAAATGCGAGTTTCCGCTACTCTACTGTTGATACAACATTGTTAGCGTTTGATAAGTATGACTACACGTTCTACTACACAATGTTGGATCACAAGTTGATGAACTTCGATGCGGGTGTGACATTTACTCAGTATGCAAACTCACATTACAAAGACCCGTACAGTTCGAAAACGACAAGTTTTGATGAGTTTACCTGGAGCTTCTACGGTAACGCAGAAATCAATGTCCCTAATACTCAGCTTGATATCATTGGTACGATGGAATTTGGTGATAGCAACGGTATTAAGAGTACCGATTTGATGGCGGGTGTTCAGTACCGTATTCCAGTGGCAGATACTGAAATAGCACTTCGTGGTGGCTATCGTGTGATCGACCTTGATTCGGACAAATTCTTCTCTTCAGAGCTGAACAAACCTCTTGAGACGGACAAAGAACCTGATCCGTTAGATGACCCAAAGCCAGGGCCACCTAAATCGTTTGTTATGGTTGATGGTTGGTTTGCTGGCGTAGAAGTACGCTTCTAGGCAATTAAAACGAATCTAGAACGAAATTTAAGAACGTCACTTTATTAAGTGGCGTTTTTTTATATCTATTGGTTATACCCAAGCATCTTGAAGTTACTTGGGTATATACTTTTCTGGAATTAGTTAGCACATTCATCACTTTCGACCATCCTTAATACAGAGACCTAATTAGCGTCTATTCTTATAAGGTCTATGTTGTGAGGTCAAAGCAAGGGATGGAATATGACACTCAATGAATTACGAAATTTATATCGAGAAAATCTGTTGGTTGAAGCGATCATAGAGCCCTCAATTCAAGAGGGGTCTTGGGTTGTGGAGTTTCGCCATATGGGCGGTGGCTTTGTTTTGCTTACTGATGTTCATGGTGAAGAGTGTCATTACGCGGATTTAGACCTAGCATCTAAGTCGGCAATGGCGGTTGGCTTTCAACAAGTTCGTATTGAAAACCAGTAACTCAATTGACGTTTCAATCGGTTTTTACTTCCAAAAAGTTATAAAACATACTTTTCTATTCTTTCTTGTTATTAAAAGGAGTGGTTAATCTATCGTCACGCAATGATTAGGGATGTCGTGACCATGTCTTTAAATAAGAAAGAGTCTTCACAAAATAATAATGCACAGTCTGGGGCTAATGAGTTACCTGGGCTAGCAGCACCACTTAATGACCAACAATTGGGTCATCTTCAGCAAACTGTTTCTGAATTATCTTCTCAACAACTGGCATGGGTCAGTGGTTACCTTTGGGGTGTGAGCCAAACTCAGCCTGTGGGTGCCGCCGCGCCAATCGCTCAAGCAGCCGCTGCAGTAGCCGCAAAACCTGCGGGTAAGCTCAGCATTATCTTCGCATCCCAAACCGGTAATGCGAAAGGTGTCGCCGAATCGCTTGAGGCAGAAGCGAAAGCCTTAGGGATTGCTGTCGAGCTTTTCGATGCAAGTGATTATAAAGGTAAGAACTTAGCCAAAGAGACACACGTCATTTTTGTAGCTTCAACCAATGGTGAGGGCGAAGCCCCTGATAACGCTATTGAGTTGCATGAATTCCTTCAATCGAAGAAAGCGCCAAAATTATCAAACCTACAATACGGTGTGATCGGTTTAGGTGACTCAAGCTATGAGTTCTTCTGCCAAACGGCTAAAGACTTCGATAACTTCCTCGCTAAGCTTGGTGCTAAATCGTTTGTTGACCGTCTTGATTGTGATGTTGATTACGAAGAATCAGCAACGGAATGGCGCGCTAAAGCATTAGAGCAAGTAAAAGAGACGCTATCGACAGGTACTGAAGCCGATGTGGTTCAATTACCAGTCGGTCAAGCGGCTGCTGGTCATTCGCAATACACCAAACAAAACCCATACACCGCGACATTATTGACGAGCCAAAAGATCACTGGTCGTGATTCGGGCAAAGATGTTCGTCATATCGAAATTGATCTTGATGAGTCGGGTATTACTTACCAACCGGGTGATGCGCTAGGCGTATGGTTTGAAAACAGTTCAGAACTCGCAAATCAAATTCTTTCTAAGGTTGGGCTGTCTGGTATCGAAAGTGTCGATGTCGATGGTGACAACTTGTCTGTGCATAGCGCACTCGTCAGCAAATTTGAGATTACATCTTCAAACCCTCAGCTAGTGACTAAGTTTGCTGAGCTATCGGGCAGCAAGAAGTTAATTAAGCTGGTGGAAGATAAAGACAAGCTTCGTGAATACGCGGGTAATACTCAAGTTGTTGATGTTTTAGCTGAGAAGAAGACCAAGCTATCGGCTGATGAACTGATTGGCCTACTACGTAAGTTAACTCCACGCCTCTATTCTATTGCATCAAGCCAAGCTGAAGTGGATGAAGAAGTTCACTTAACGGTTGGTCTGGTTGAATACCAAAAGGGCGATGAATCTCGTCTGGGTGGTGCTTCAAGTTTCTTAGCTCAACGCCTTGAAGAAGGTGGTGAAGTTAAGGTGTTTGTAGAGAACAACAATAACTTCAAACTGCCGCAAGACGACAACACACCAATCATCATGGTTGGCCCGGGTACAGGTATCGCACCTTTCCGTAGTTTTGTTCAAGAGCGTGAAAACAATGACGCTGAAGGTAAAAGCTGGTTGTTCTTTGGTGACCGTACCTTTACTCAAGATTTCTTATATCAAGTTGAATGGCAGAGGTATCTTAAATCTGGTGCATTAACCAAGCTTGATGTTGCGTTTAGTCGTGATCAAAAAGAAAAGGTTTATGTTCAAGACCGATTAATTGAGCAGGCAGAGCAGGTTTGGCAATGGCTTCAAGAGGGCGCGTACCTCTATGTATGTGGCGATGCAACTCGAATGGCAAAAGATGTCCATGAAGCGTTAGTTACGATAGCGGAAAAACATGGCAATCAGAGCCGCGAACAAGCTGAACAATATATTAATGATTTACGTAAAGCGAAACGTTACCAAAGGGATGTGTACTAATGAGCAAGCAAGTAATAGAGCAAGAAGTGCTAGGTCAAGTACTGGGACCTTTGGCTGACAATGAACGTCTGAAGCGTGAAAGTAAAAACCTTCGCGGTACGATTGAACAAGATCTTCAAGATCGTATCACTGGTGGTTTTACCGCAGATAACTTTCAACTGATCCGTTTCCACGGTATGTATCAACAAGATGACCGTGATATTCGTAACGAACGTACCAAGCAAAAATTAGAACCTTTACATAATGTAATGCTACGTGCGCGTATGCCAGGCGGCATCATCACTCCTAAGCAGTGGCTCGCGATTGATAAATTCGCAGATGAAAGCACCTCTTATGGTTCAATTCGTCTAACAACACGTCAAACCTTTCAGTTCCATGGTGTGTTGAAGCCGAACATTAAGTTAATGCACCAAACACTAAACAGTATTGGTATTGATTCGATCGCTACTGCGGGTGATGTAAACCGAAATGTTTTGTGTACCACGAACCCGGTTGAGTCCGAGCTACACCAAGAAGCTTATGAGTGGGCGAAAAAGATCAGTGAACACCTATTACCTAAAACTCGTGCTTATGCTGAGATCTGGTTAGATGGTGAAAAGCTCGCAACAACAGATGAAGAACCTATCTTAGGTAGTAACTACTTACCACGTAAGTTCAAAACGACGGTTGTAATTCCTCCGCAAAATGACGTAGATGTTCATGCTAACGATCTTAACTTTATTGCGATTGCTAAAGACGGAAAGCTGGTGGGCTTTAACGTATTAGTGGGCGGTGGTCTTGCAATGACGCACGGCGATACTTCTACTTATGCACGTAAAGCTGACGACTTTGGTTTTGTGCCATTAGAAAAAACGTTAGATGTAGCGGCAGCTGTTGTGACGACACAACGTGACTGGGGCAACCGTTCGAACCGTAAGAATGCTAAAACCAAATACACACTAGACCGTGTTGGTATTGATGTATTTAAAGCAGAAGTAGAAAAACGTGCAGGCGTTGAGTTTTCTGAAAGCCGTCCTTATGAGTTTACTGGCCGTGGCGACCGTATCGGTTGGGCGGAAGGTATTGATGGTAAGCACCACTTAGCGTTATTCATCGAAAATGGTCGTTTACTTGATTTTCCGGGTAAAGCGCTGAAAACAGGTGTTGCTGAAATAGCGAAGATCCACAAAGGTGATTTCCGCATGACAGCGAACCAAAATCTCATTGTTGCAGGTGTACCTAAGAGCCAAAAGGCACAAATTGAAAAGCTGGCACGTCAATACGGTCTGATGGATGATGCCGTTTCAGAACAGCGCAAGAACTCAATGGCGTGTGTGGCATTCCCAACATGTCCGTTAGCAATGGCAGAAGCCGAACGTTTTCTTCCTGAGTTTGTAACGGATGTTGAAGACATTCTGAAGAAACACGGATTACCAGAAGAAGATAACATCATCCTTCGCATCACGGGTTGTCCAAACGGCTGTGGTCGTGCAATGTTGGCTGAGTTGGGTTTAGTCGGTAAGGCGCCGGGGCGTTACAACATGCACTTAGGTGGCAACAAAGCCGGAACTCGTATCCCGAAGATGTATAAAGAGAACATCACTTCAGCTCAGATCTTAGAAGAGATTGATTCGCTGGTGGGACGTTGGGCTACGGAACGTAACGACAATGAAGGGTTCGGTGATTTTACAATCCGAGCTGGCATCATCGAAGAGGTGATCATTTCAAAGAGGGATCTGCATGCATAATTCTGTCGCTTCAAAATTGAAGTTAGCAGAGCTACTCGCATTGACTAAGACGGAGCAGATACTTCATCTTGGACAAATTAATGCTGAGTTAGAGCAGCTAACTGCATTAGAAAGAGTGAAGTGGGCTCTAGAAAACTTAGAAGGAACACATGTGGTGTCTTCTAGTTTCGGAATCCAAGCAGCATTGATGCTGCACTTAGTGACTCAAGCCAAACCCGATATTCCAGTTATTCTGACAGACACCGGGTACCTATTCCCAGAAACGTATCGCTTTATAGATGAGTTAAGTCAGAAGTTGACTCTAAACCTTCAAGTCTTTCGCGCACAACAGAGCTCTAATTGGCAAGAAGCGCAATATGGCAAACTTTGGGATCAAGGTATAGAAGGGATAGAGAAGTACAACAAACTTAATAAAGTTGAACCGATGAGAAGAGCGCTGGATGAACTAGAGGCTGGCACTTGGTTTTCAGGGTTGCGAAGAGAGCAATCTCAATCGCGCGCAAACTTGCCGATCTTATCTATCCAAAATGGTGTGTTTAAGTTCTTGCCAGTAATAGATTGGACAAATAAAGATGTTCACTATTACTTGGAAGAGCATAGCCTTAGTTACCACCCACTTCGTGAGCAGGGGTACCTTTCTGTCGGAGATACTCATACAACTAAGAAATGGGAACCGGGTATGACTGAAGAAGAAACCCGTTTCAATGGTCTGAAACGAGAATGTGGCCTCCATGAAGACGATGGAGAGCAATATGGCTCTGGGATTTAGACTCATTGCCATTTAAAAAGCTGCCTCAAGGCAGCTTTTTAGTTTCTAGGGGATAAAATTAAAGCGATTGTGGATAAGTCTGTGGTTATTATGTAGGTACTTTGTAGTTAAACTTGCATAAATAAGGCTTTGGGTGTTTATCCATCATCTAATCGTTATTTTTGCAATTTTCGGTAATAAACACTTGCCAATGTGAGGAACATCTCTATAATGCCGCCTCACTGACACGGTAGACGCCACAAGGCTTCAGCGAAGAATGTTAGTAAGGCAACTAGCTTTAAGCGATAATTCGCTTCTACTTTTAGAAAGTAGAAATTAATTTTCAAAAGTGTTTGACACTGAGAATTAAAACGCTAGAATGGCCGCCTCTTCCGAAGTGATGTAAGTCACAACGAAGAGTAGCTCTTTAACAATTTAAACCTATCAATCTGTGTGGGCACTCGTTGATGAATATCAAAACGTTATTACTTAGGTAATAACAGTTACTTCGGTAACAAAATGATTTCAATGAACTGA